>NZ_JAHUTH010000020.1:0-155289 GCF_025376855.1 Variovorax endophyticus | reverse complement strand
GGCTACCTGATGAACCAGGGCTCGGAGGTGCAGCGCAGCTACGGCTTCGAGCTGCGCACCAACGAGTGGGGTTCGATCCGCGCCGACAAAGGCCTGCTGTTGACCACCTACACGCAGGACTTCACGCAGAAGATCTCGCGCGACAACCCCGATGGCCACGAGCAGCTCGGCGCCACGCTGGCCCAGAGCCAGGCCCTGATGCAGGAGGCGGGCCAGGCGATGGCCGCCACGAAGTCGCTGGTCGGCGCGCTGGCGCGCGGCAAGAACCAGCAGCTCGTGGGCCTGGTGCAGGGCGTGCAGTCGGCCGGCGGCACCTCGCAGGCGGTGGCGGCGCTCGCGGCCGCGGGATCGCCCGAGGGCGGCGTGTCGGACGATGCGGACCCCTCGATGGACGAGGCGCAGCAGATGCTGGGCCTGTCGCGCAAGATCGACAAGCCGGTGGTGTCGATCGTGAGCCCCGAGGGCCAGACCATGATCAGCCCCAAGCCCATCGTCGTGAGCTCGGGCCGAAGCGTGTCGATCCGCGCGCAGTCGGCCATGACGCTGACCAGCGGCGCGCAGCTCACGCAGCTCGCCAAGACCGGCATGGTGACGCAGGTCAGCACCGGCGGCCAGGTCAACGTGGTGTCGGCCGGCGACATCGTCTCGCGCGCCAGCGAGGGCGCGATGAACCTGCTGTCGAAGAACGATGCCACGCTGGCCTCGACGAGCGAGAACGCGAACCTGTTCGGCAGGAAGTCGGTGATCGTGAATGCGGCCGAGCAGGACGTCTTCGTGCTCGGCAAGACCAGCATCTCGCTGCTCTGCGGCGAATCGTCGATCGTGCTGCTGGCCGACGGGACCATCCGGATCAAGGGCAAGACCGGCGTCTTCGAGTTCTCCGACACGCTGGATCAGACGGGCCGCAACAAGATCCTTCTCAACTGCTGAGGCGCGCCCGCCGGAAAGCCGAATGCACTATCACTTCCAACGCGGCACCGTCGAGGTCCCCGACCACTACAACGACCGCACGATGCACGTGCTGGTGCCCGCGGGCGCCGGCTTCACCTTCATCATCAGCCAGGACGAGCTCGAGCCCGGCGAGTCGCCCGAGGCCTTCGTGCAGCGCCAGCTCGGCAACCTCGCGCGCCAGGTCACGAAGTTCGAGGAGACCGCGCGCGAAGCGATCTTCCTGGGCCCGCCCGAGCAGGGCGTGCAGGGACTGCGCATCGAGTTCAGGTACCGCCAGCGCGGCAGCTTCTCCTACCAGTGCCAGGGCATCTTCCCGTTGTCCGACCGCAAGACGCTGCTGACCTTCACCGCCAGCGCCGCCGCGCCCTTCGACGCACCGCAGCTGCAGCTGTGGCGGCAGATGGTGGCGAGCGTGGCGCTGCGCCGGTAGGCCCCGCAGCGCGAGCCGCGCCATGCCCGAAGCCGCGCGCATCGACGACGCCATCGGCCATGTCTCCGTGTGGGCCCGGCTCGCGCGCGTGGGGTTGCGCGTGGCCGCGGGCATGGCCGAGGCGGTGCTCGTGGGCGCGGCGATCGTGGGCGTGGCCGCGCTCATGTCCACGCCGGTCGGCTGGTGCGGCGCGATCTTCGCGGGCGGGCTGATCGCCGGCTTCGTCGGCGGCGCGACCGGCTGGAGCGATTACAAGGAAAAGAAGATCAAGGAGCTGACCGAGGACATCGGCTCGCCCACGGTCACCGGCGCCATCAGCCGCATGGGCTCGCCCGACGTGCAGGTCAACGGCAAGGCGGCCGCGCGCGCGATCGCGGACTCGGGCGCCTGCTCGAGGCACTCGGGCCCGATCCCGATCGCCGAAGGATCGGACTCGGTGTGGATCAACACCTTCCCGGCCGCGCGCAAGGGCGACAAGCTGCAGTGCTCGGCCGCGATCGTCGAGGGCAGCGCCAACGTGTTCATCGGCGGCGCGAAGACCGCCTACATGGAGATCGCCGACGACAAGGAATGGTGGGAGACCGCGCTGGAGATCGGCATCGGCCTGGCCATGGGCCGCGGCAGCTTCGGCGCGCGCCTCGGCTGCCTGGGCATGGGCATGCTCGCCAACATGGCGGCCGACCGGCTGGGGCGCGGCTTCCGCTCGCTGATCGGCTATCCCGTGCATCCCGCGACGGGCGGCAAGATCCTGACCGGCGAGGCCGACACCGACTTCGTGCTGCCGGGGCCTCTGCCGATCGCCTGGAAGCGGCGCTACAGCAGCCACGACCGCCGCGCCGACGGGCCGTTCGGCACCGGCTGGAGCGTCGCGCCCCATGGGGTGAGCCTGCGCGTGCAGCCCGGCGCGGGGCCGCGCGCGCTGGTCTACACCGACGAGGCGGGCCGCGAGGTCGAGATGCCGGCCCTGCAGCCCGGCCACGGCCTCTTCAACGTGGCCGAGATGTTCTCGATCGGCTGCACGCCCGGCGGCCACTACGAAGTGACCACGCTCGAGGGCCTGCTCTACCAGTTCGGCGCGCCGGCGGCGCCCGAGGTCGCCGAGACGCTGCCGCTTCGGCGCCTGCGCGACCGCAACGGCAACTGGATCGCCTGCCGCCACGACGCGGCGCGGCGCCTCGCCGAGATGGCCGACAGCATCGGCCGGCTGCTGCGCTTCGACTACGCGGGCGACTCGCGGCGCGTGCAGGCCATCCACCTCGCCAAGGGCGCGGAGGACGAGATACCGGGCCTGCTGGTGCGCTACGGCTACGACGCCAACGCGCAGCTGGCGACGGTGATCTCGCGCGAGGACCGGCCGCTGCGGCGCTTCGCCTACACCGACGGCCTGATGACATGGCAGGAATCGGCCGGCGGCTTCTCCTGCGGCTACGAATGGGAACCGGCGGACGCGGCCACCGGGCCCGAGGGCGACCGCCGCGTGCTGCGCCACTGGACCGGGGACGGCGAGCACTGGGACATCGCCTATGCCGAGGCTTCGGGCCCGGACGCGGCGGGCACCACCGTCGCGACCGACCAGCTCGGCCGGCGCTCGAGCTGGTGCTGGGATGCCGGCTACAACCTCACGCGCTACGTCGATCCGCTGGGCCACGCATGGACCCTGCAATGGGACGCGGACCGGAAGCTGCGCAGCGTGCGCAACCCGGGCGGCGGCGAGCTGCGCTTCGCGTACAACGCCCATGGCATGCCGGTGGCCGAGACCGATCCGCTGGGCCGCAGCACGCGCACGCTCTGGGACGACCGCTGGTTCGAGCCGCGCAAGATCACGCTGCCCGACGGCCGCAGCTATCTCTTCGAGTACGACGACCGCGGCAACCACACGGTGCTCATCGATCCCGCGGGGCAGGAAACCCGCTACGCCTACGACCGCTTCGGCCTGCTCGAGGCGGTGACCGATGCCCTCGGCGGCACCAGCCGCCTGCGCTGGAACCGGCGCGCGCAGGTCGTGGCGCGCACCGACTGCTCGGGCAAGACCACCCGCTTCGCCTACGACGCCTGGGGCTTCCCGCAGTCGGTGACCGACGCCGCCGGGCAGTCCACGCGCTTCGTCCACGACGCGATGGGGCGGCTGCTCTCGATGTCGCAGCCCGACGGCTCGCACCATGCCTATCGCTACGACGCGGCCGGCCGCCTGGTCGGCGCCGTCGATCCGCTGAGCCGCGGCACGCAGCTGGTGCTGAACGCGCGCGGCCAGCCCACGCTGCAGCAGGACGCGCAGGGCCGGCGCATCGAGCTGCACTACGACGGCGGCCATCGGCTGCATGCGCTGGTCAACGAGAACGGCATGCACTTCCGTTTCGCGCACGACGAGGCCGACCGCGTGGTGGAGGAGCATCGCGCGGGCGGCACGCGCGTGTGCATCGAGTACGACGTCAATGGCTGGCCGTCGGCGGTCGTGCACTACCCGGGCATCGGCGACGAGGACCTCGCGCTCGACGGGGGCGCGGATGGCGGCACGCGCACGCAGCCGCTGCGCACCGAGTTCGTCCGCGATGCCGCGGGCCGGCTGGTGGAGAAGCGCACCGCGCGCCATCGCTACCGCTACCGCTACGACGCGCTCGACCAGCTGGTGGAGGCCTGCAAGCTCGCGCCCGCGGAGGCCGGCGGCGAGCCGCGCGCGCTGCATCGCGTCGCCTTCGAGTACGACCGCCTCGGCAACCTCGCGGCCGAGACCGCCATCGACGAGACCACCGGCGAGCGCCATGCGCTGCGCCACGAGCACGACGCGCTGGGCAACCGCACGCGCACGCTGCTGCCGGCGCTGGGCGACGGCGGCGTCCAGCGCGCGCTGAACTACCTGCACTACGGCTCGGGCCACCTGCACCAGGTCAACCTTTGGCAGCGGCACGGCGACGCGCCCGCGGAGCACGCCCTGGTCAGCGACATCGAGCGCGACGACCTGCACCGCGAGGTGGCGCGCACGCAGGGCCGGCTGGCCACGCGCTTCGCTTGGGATCCGCTGGGGCGCCGCGTGGCGTCGTGGTGCCGCGCGGCATCGCTGGGCGAGGCCTTCACGCCGCGCGACGCCGGCTGGCGCGAGGCGATGGACAGCGTGGGCACCGCGCGCGCCCGGGTCCTCGACGGGCTGATGAAGGAATACGGCTACGACCTCGCCGGCGAACTGCGCCATGCGCGCCATTCGCTGCAGGGCCGCACGGAACACGGCTACGACGCCACCGGCCGCATCGAGGCCACGCGGCGCGTGCCGCGCGCGGCATCGGGCGCGGCCGCGAACGAGGAACGCTTCGCCTACGACCCCGCCGGCAACCTGCTCGACAGCGCGATGGCCGGCGCCCGGGGCCCGGGCTACGTGCGCGACAACCTCGTGCGCGTGTTCGAGGACAAGCGCTACGACTACGACGGCCACGGCCGCCTCGTGCGCAAGCGCGCGGGCCGCCACACCGAGCAGCGCTTCGAGTGGGACGAGGAGCACCGCCTGCTCGCGGTGCGCACCACGCGCCGGCCCGGCACGCCGCAGGCCGTGACGCAACACACGCGCTTCGACTACGACGCTCTCGGCCGCCGCGTGGCGCGCCACGATGCCTTCGGCAGCACCCGCTTCGTGTGGGAAGGGCTGCGGCTGCTCGAGGAGCGGCGCGGCGGCCACGCGACCAGCTATGTCTACGAGCCCGGCTCCCACGTGCCGCTGGCGCGGCTCGACGCCGGGCAGGACACGGCCGGGCGCGAGGCCGGCGAGCTTCGCTACTTCCACACCGCGCCCTCGGGCCTGCCCGAGGAACTGAGCGACAGCGAGGGCCGGCTGTGCTGGCGCGCCAGCTACCGGACCTGGGGCGCGACGGTCTCGGAGCAATGGGAGACGGTGGCGCTGGACGGGCGGCCCGCCGTGTCCGGCGCGCCGGCGTCCCCGCCGCTCGAGCAGAACCTGCGGCTGCAGGGCCAGTACCTCGACCGCGACACCGGCCTGCACTACAACACCTTCCGCTTCTACGACCCCGACATCGGCCGCTTCATCGGTCCCGACCCGATCGGGCTGAGCGGCGGCATCAACCTCGGCAGCTACGCGCCCAACCCCTACGGCTGGATCGATCCGCCGGGCTGGGCCGGCGGCCTGTGGGGCGGGCCGGGGCAGCCAGCGAGCTTCGACACCTGGTTCGACAACGCCAGCGTGGCCGACGTGCGCGAGGCGATGGCCAACCCCGCCTCGCGCGACGCGATCCACACCGCGCTGCGCAACGGCGGCGGCGCGCACGAGTGGTTCCCGGTGTCGATGGCCGACAAGGCCAAGGAGCTGGGCTTCTCGGCACAGGAACTCAAGAAACTCACCACGCCCACGCGCGAGGTCTGGTTCCAGAACGTGCCCGATCCGCGCAACCCGGGCGAGACCCTCTCGGGCCCGCACTCCACCGGCGCCGCGCTACCCGAGGGCCAGTCGGGCCGCGCCAGTTCGCTCGCGCACAAGATCCTCTTCGCCAAGCTCGCCGGCGCCACCTCCAAGGCCGGCGCGCTGGCGCGCATCCGCAACTTCGCGAACAAGTACACCCGCGGAGGAAAATCCTCCATCGGCAAGTGCTAGCCCGCCACCGCATCGAGGCCACCCCATGATCGACAGCAGAACCCCCGGCATCGTCTCCGTCTGGATGGGCACCACCCGCCAGTCGCTCGAGGACTTCAACCAGTACACCGAAGGCATGGAGACCGCGGGCTCGGGTTGCCCCGCGCATGCGGACTTCGGCTGCGACTTCATCGACTCGGACGTGTTCGTCGCCTATCTCGCCGCGGGCGGCGCGGCGGTGCCGGTCGAGGACCTGGCCGAGGAGGTCGACGTCTCCACCAACGAGGCCGTGGCCGCGATCGCCGCGCGCTGCCACGAGCTCGGCATCGACAGCGCCAACGCGCTGTACTACTGGGTGAACTGCACCTTCACCGAGGAGCAGCCGGGGCGGCTCTACAACGGGCTGCGCTTCATCGGGGCCTTCGACGACCGGAAGAAGCGCAAGCGCTGAACGCCGGCCCCGGGGAAAGCCCCCTGCCCCCAGTCCGTCACGCTTGATACGATTTTTCCGCAAACGCCCATTCCACAGGCGTCGGAGACAAGATGGACCTGGACATCCCCAGCGGCGCCGCCGAGGCGCTGTACCGCACCATGGTGCGCATCCGCGCGTTCGAGAACGCGGCCGAGACGGCCAGCCAGGGCGGCGTGAGCGCCTATGGGCAGCAGGCCGGCGGCGCGGCCAAGGTGCGCGGGCCGCTGCACCTGTCGACCGGGCAGGAGGCGGTGCCGGCCGGCGTCTGCGCGCACCTGCGCGCGAGCGACTACCTCACCTCCACGCATCGCGGTCACGGCCACACGCTGGCCAAGGGCGCCGACCTCGCGCGCATGATGTGCGAGCTGTTCGGCAAGGCCACGGGCTTCAACGGTGGCAAGGGCGGCTCGATGCACATCGCCGATTTCTCGGTCGGCATGCTGGGCGCCAACGGCGTGGTGGCGGCGGGGCTGCCGATCGCGGTGGGCGCGGCGCATGCGCAGAAGGTGCTGGGCCAGGGCGATGCCCTCACGGTCTGCTTCTTCGGCGACGGCGCGATCAACCGCGGCCCCTTCCTCGAGGCGCTGAACTGGGCCCGCGTGTACGAGCTGCCGGTGCTGTTCGTCTGCGAGGACAACCGCTGGAGCGCGACCACCGCGAGCGGCCCGATGACCGCGGGCGACGGCGCCTCGGCGCGCGCCGAAGCGCTGGGCATCGCGGCCACGCAGGTCGACGGCAACGACGTGTTCGCGGTGCACGCGGCCGCGGCGCGGCTGGTGGCCGAGGTGCGCGGCGGCGGCGGACCGCGATTGCTGCATGCGCTGACCTACCGCGTGAAGGGCCACGTGTCGGTCGACCTCGCGGCCTACCGCGATCCGGCCGAGCTGGCGGCGGCGCTCGAGACCGATCCGCTGGCGCGCGCGCGTGGCCGGCTGCTGGAAGCCGGGCTCGAGGCGGCGGCGCTCGATGCGATCGAGAACGCGGCCACGGCCGAGGTCGAGGCCGCCCTCGCCACCGCCGACGCGGCGCCCTGGCCCGAGGCCGGCGCCGCCTTCACCGACGTGCAGACCACGGGAGCCGGGCAATGGCACTGAACGCAGCGAACACCGTGGAAGAACTCGGCTATGCCGAAGCCGCCGTGCGCGCCATCGCGCGCGAGATGGAAGCCGACGCGCGCGTGGTCGTGCTCGGCGAGGACGTGGGCCGCGGCGGCATCTTCGGCCAGTACAAGGGGCTGCAGCAGCGCTTCGGCGAGCGGCGCGTGATCGACACGCCGATCAGCGAGGCCGCGATCATGGGCGCGGGCGTGGGCATGGCGCTCGCGGGCCTGCGGCCGGTGGTCGAGATGCGCGTGGTCGACTTCGCGCTGTGCGGCATGGACGAACTGGTGAACCAGGCCGCCAAGAACCGCTTCATGTTCGGCGGCCAGGGCCGCGTGCCGCTGGTGGCGCGCATGCCGGGCGGCATCTGGGACGCCTCGGCGGCGCAGCATTCGCAGTCGCTCGAGGCCTGGTTCGCGCACCTGCCGGGCGTGGTGGTCGTGAGCCCGTCGACACCGCAGGACAACCATTCGCTGCTGCGCGCGGCGCTGCAGTGCGGCGACCCGGTGGTCTACATCGAGCACAAGACGCTGTGGGGCGCGCGCGGCCCGGTCGACGAGACGCTGGCGGTGCCGCTGGGCAAGGCGGCGCGCATGCGCCAGGGCGATGCGCTCACGCTCGTGAGCTGGAGCCGGCAGGCGCAGGTCTGCGCCGAGGCCTGCGAGCGGCTCGCGGCCGAGGGCATCGCGGTCGACCTGATCGACCTGCGCACGCTGTGGCCCTGGGACCGCGAGACGGTGTTCGAATCGTGCGCGCGCACCGGCCGGCTGCTGGTGGCGCACGAGGCGGTGCAGGCCGCGGGCTTCGGCGCCGAGATCGCGGCCAGCGCGGCCGAGGCCACGGGCTGCCGCATCGCGCGGCTCGGTGCGCCGCGCATTCCGGTCGGCTATGCGCCGGTGCTCGAGGCGCAGTCGCGCGTGGGCGTGGACGCCATCGTCGCGGCGGCGAAGAAGCTGGCGGGCTGACACGCGCCCCGCGCACCCATGGACCCGCTGTTCTTCAAGCTGGTGCGCGTGGTCAACCTCACGGCGCGGCCCTTCCACGAACGCGTGGGCCGCGAGCACCAGCTCACGCTCAACGAGTGGCGCACGATGGCGGTGCTGGGCGCGCAGCCCGGGCTCACCGCCTCGCAGGTGGCCGACCAGACCGGCCTCGACAAGATGGCGGTGAGCCGCGCGCTGGCCGGCCTCAAGCGCCACCGGCGCGTGCAGTGCCGCGAGGATCCGACCGACCAGCGCAGGAGCCGGCTGCACCTCACGGCCGCGGGCAAGGCGTTGCACCAGACGGTGGGCGAACTGGGCCGCGAACGCGAGGCCGCGCTGTTCGCGGGCGTGGGCGCCGACGAGCTCGCGCGGCTGGGCAGCACGCTCGACCGGCTGATCGCCTCGGTGAGCGGCGACGCGGAGACCCAGGCCCAGGCCCAAGCTCATGCGCCGGCCGTCGCGCGCAGCCGCTCGAGCACCGGCAGCAGCTCCGAGGGATCGGGCCGCTGCGTGTAGTCGGGGTTGACCTCGGCATAGGCGATGGTGCCGTCGCGCGCGATCACGTAGCGCGCGGGCATCGGCAGGGTCCAGCTCGGCTCGCCGTTGACCACCGCGAGGTCGTTCCTGAACACGTCGCGGTAGAGGTCCTGCAGGTAGCCCGGAAGCGCGAAGCGCAGGCCGAAGGCGGCGGCCACGGCATTGCCGGTGTCCGACAGGATCGGGAAGGCGAGCTTGTTGTCGCGCGCCGACTTGCGGCTGTTCGAGGGCGTCTGCGGCGACACCGCCACCAGTTGCGCGCCGAGCGCCTGCAGGCCCGGCAGCGCTTCCTGCAGCGCCTGCAGGTCCAGGTTGCAGTAGGGGCACCAGACGCCGCGGTAGAAGGTCAGCACCAGCGGGCCCTGGGCCAGCAGCTCCTGCGACGACCAGGCGCGGCCGTCGGCGTCGTGCAGCGTGAAGACCGGGGCGCGATCGCCGGCGCGCAGCGCGCGGTCGGCGGCGCCCGAGGCGATCAGCTCGTCGGTGGCGCGGTGCATGGGCTCGTGGATGAAGGCGGGCGCGTTCCACGGCGGGCCGCCGGCTTCGAAGTTGGCGCGGAAGGCGGCGAGTTTCTCGGGCAGTGACATGGCGATTTCTCCAGCAGGTTGAAGGCACCGGCGGTGCCGTGCCGTCACTGTCTTTGATTCGCCGTTCAGCCGGTAGCCGGCCGGCACGACTAAGATCCATTCGCCATGCAAATCAATCGCAAGCCATGAGCGACCGGCTGCTCGCCCTGCGCCTGTTCACGCGCGTCGCGCACGCGGGCAGCTTCTCGCGCGCGGGGCGCGAGTTCGGGCTCTCGCAGCCTTCGGCCTCGCGCGTGATCGCGACGCTCGAGAAGGAAGTGGGCGCGGCGCTGCTGACGCGCACCACGCGCGCCGTGACGCTGACCGAGGCCGGTGCCGACTACCTCGCGCGCATCGAACCGATCCTGGCCGCGCTCGAGGAGGCCGACCATGCGGCGCGCGGCACCGGCGAGCTGCGCGGCGTGCTGCGCGTGGCGCTGTCCTCGAGCTTCGCGGTGCGCGAGGCGATCCCCGCGCTGGCGCCCTTCATGGCGCGGCATCCGGCGCTGCGCGTCAAGCTGCTGATGCACGACCAGCTGCAGGACCTGGTGAGCGAGGGCGCGGACCTCGCGTTCCGCTTCGGCACGCTGCCCGATTCCAGCGCCACGGCGCGCAGCCTGGGGCTGTTCCAGACCCTGCTGGTGGCCGCGCCCGGCTACCTGCGCCATGCCGGCACGCCGGCGCTGCCGGCCGAGCTCGCGGCGCACGCGGTGGTGGCCGGGCCGAGCGGCGGCGCGTCCTGGTCCTTCGAGCGCGACGGGCGGAAGGTGTCGGTGCGCATCGCGGGCGCGCTGCTGAGCAGCACGATGAACGAGGGCTCGATCGCCGCGGCCGTGGCGGGCCTGGGCATCACCCACACCAGCGAGCTGGGCTGCGGCGCCGAGCTGGCCAGCGGCGCGCTGGTGCGGGTGCTCGCGGACTGGCGCATGGCGCCGGTGGAGCTGCATGCGGTGTTCCCGGCCGGGCGCGCCGCCAAGCCCTCGGCGCGCGCGCTGGCCGAGCACGTGAGCGCGACGCTGGCGGCGCGGGCGACGCCCGGCCGCTGAGCCGCGCGCTCAGGCCGCGAAGCCGCCGTCGATGTTGAGTCCGGCGCCGGTCACGAACGCGGCCTCGGGGCTCGCGAGGTAGGCCACCATGCCCGCGATCTCGTCGGCGTGACCGTGGCGATCGAGCGCCATGAAGCTGTGCATGGTCGCGGCCATCGGGCCGTTGGCCGGGTTCATGTCGGTGTCGACCGGGCCGGGCTGCACGTTGTTGACCGTGATGCCGCGCGGACCGAGGTCGCGCGCCAGGCCCTGCACCAGGCCCGTGAGCGCCGACTTGCTCATGGCGTAGATGCTGCCGCCCGCGAAGGGCATGCGCTCGGCGTTGGTGCTGCCGATGTTGACGATGCGCCCGCCGCTGCCCATGTGCGCCAGCGCGGCCTGGATGGCGACGAACACGGCGCGCACGTTGACGGCGATGGTGCGGTCGAAGTCGGCCAGCGTGAGCTGGTCGACCGGCCCCAGGTGCAGCACGCCGGCGCTGTTGACCAGGATGTCGATGCGGCCGCCGAAGTGGCGCGCCGCCTGGTCGATGCCGGCCTTGAGCGCCTCGGCATCGGCGCTGTCGATCTTCAGCGCGAGCGCGCGGCCGCCCTCGGCCTCGAGGCTGCGCGCGAGTTCCTCGGCGACGGCCTGCGAGCTGCTGTAGCTGAAGGCCACGGCGGCGCCATCGCGCGCCAGACGGCGCACGATGGCCGCGCCGATGCCGCGCGAGCCGCCGGTGACGAAGGCGACCTTGCCCGCGAGGACGGGGGCCGGGGAAGTGGTGGTGGAGGTCATGGTTTTTTCCTGGGTGAGTGGTGTTGGAAGGCCTCCAGTCTCCGCCTTCGATTGCGTTTGCGGTAGCCATCAATCGGTCCCATCAAATTCAACCCTTGGTTGAAAATAGGACGATGGAACCGCTCAACCATCTCGCCTCCTTCGTGCAGAGCGCCGAGGGCGGCAGCTTCTCGGCCGCCGCGCGCCGCCTCGGGCTCACGCCGGCCGCGGTCAGCAAGAACGTGGCGCGGCTGGAGGCGCGGCTCGGCGTGCGGCTGTTCCAGCGCAGCACGCGCCGGCTCACGCTGACCGAGGGCGGCGAACGCTTCCTGGCGCAGATCGGCGGCGCGCTCGCCACCTTGCAGGAGGCGGTGGCCGGCATCGACAAGGACGACGGCCAGCCCTCGGGCACGCTCAAGGTCAGCATGGGCCAGGCCTTCGGCCGCGCCCACGTGCTGCCGATGATGGGCGACTTCCTCGCGCGCTACCCGGCGATCGTGCCGGACTGGCATTTCGACAACCTGCAGGCCGACCTCGTCGGCGAGGGCTTCGACGCGGCCATCGGTGGCGGCTTCGAGCTGTCGGCCGGGCTGGTGGCGCGCGAGCTGGCGCGCATCCACGTGGTGGCGGTGGCAGCGCCGGCCTACATGGCGCAGCGGCGGATGCCGCGCCATCCCTCGGAGCTGGCGGCGCTCGACGCGCTGGTGCGCCGCTCCTCGCCCACGGGCCGGCTGCGCAGCTGGACCTTGCGGCATGCGCGCGGCGCGGCGAAGGAGGCGGAGGTCACGGTCGAGCTGCCGCGCCCGCGCGCGATCTTCAACGACCCCGAGGCGATCGCGCAGGCCGCGCTGATGGGGCTGGGCGTGGCGATGCTGCCGATGCCCTTCGTGGAACGGGGACTGCGCGACGGCAGCCTGCTGCGGCTGCTGCCCGAGTGGCACCACGACGCGGGCGCGGTCTGGCTCTACTACCCGAGCAAGAAGCTGCTGCCGCCGAAGACGCGGGCCTTCGTCGACTTCGTGCTCGAGCGCTTCCGTGAGGAGCGGTTCGCGCAGCGCATGCAGGTGAGCTGAGCGCCGCGCCGGACCGCCCCAAGCAAGCTCGCACCGCAGTGCGAAGCACGAGGGTGCTTCAATGAGCCACGCCGGGGTTTTCACCCGCGACGACCGCGGCGAGCGCCTGTACAAAGGCGCGCATGACTTCCATCCCCCTCCATTCCTCGTCCCGGCGCGCGCTGCTCGCCGCCTCGATCGCTGCCACCACCTTGCTCGCCGCGCCCGCGTGGGCACAGGGCACCTGGCCCACCAAGCCGGTGCGCATCGTCGTGCCCTTCGCCGCCGGCGGCACCACCGACATCCTCGCGCGCGCGGTCGCGCCCGAGCTCTCGAAGGCCTTCGGCCAGCAGTTCATCGTGGACAACCGCGCGGGCGCCGGCGGCAACGTGGGCGCGGAGATCGTGGCGCGCGCGCCGAACGACGGCTACACGCTGCTGATGGGCACGGTGGGCACGCACGGCATCAACCGCGCGCTCTATCCGAAGCTGCCCTTCGACCCGATCAAGGACTTCGTGCCGATCACCATGGTGGCCGCGGTGCCGAACGTGATGGAGATGAACGCCGAGAAGGCGAAGACGCTCGGCATCCACAACGTGCAGGACTTCATCAAGTACAGCAAGGCCAACCCCGGCAAGTTCAACATGGCCTCGAGCGGCAGCGGCACTTCGATCCATCTCGCGGGCGAGCTGTTCAAGAGCATGACCGGCACCTTCATGGCCCACATCCCCTACAAGGGCTCGGGCCCGGCCCTGCTCGACATGGTGGCCGGCAACGCCGACGTGATGTTCGACAACCTGCCCTCGTCGATGGCGCAGATCAAGGCCGGCAAGCTCACGGCGCTGGCCGTGACCAGCGCCCAGCGCTCGCCCGCGCTGCCCGACGTGCCGACGGTGGAAGAGGCCGGCGGCCCGACGCTCAAGGGCTTCGAGGCCAGTTCGTGGTTCGGGCTGCTGGCGCCCGCGGGCACCTCGCCCGAGATCGTCAACCGCATCCAGCAGGAAGTCGCCAAGTCGCTCGGCACGCCGGCGATCAAGGAGAAGATGCTGGCGCAGGGCGCGATCCCGAGCGGCAGCACGCCGGCCGACTTCACGAAGCTCATCGCGAGCGAGCACGTGAAGTGGGCGAAGGTGGTGAAGGATTCGGGCGCGAAGGTGGACTGAGAGCGTCCCGCCCGAGTAAAGATTCAGCGCCCGTCCGTCGCGGGCTGGCGCCGGCAACCGGCCGCCGCGCGGCCGGTTGTCCGACCCGGACTCAGGTGGTCCAGGTCACGTCCTTGTTTTCGGCCAGCGATTCCTTGAGCATGTGCAGCAGCGGCGTGGCGCGCTGGTGCAGCGCCACATGCTGTTTTTCGGCGTCGTGGGTGTGGTCCTCGACCGCGAATTCATCATGGTTGTGGGTGTTGCTCTTCTCGCGCGCGAGCGCGGCCTCGATGGCCGAGATCGCCCCGGGAATCTGCTCGACCGTGATGATTCCTTGCGCGGAAGGCGACTTGCCGACGATGTCGAACAACTGGCGCGCGTGCGTCTCGAGCATCACGAAATCCGACGAGGCCCTGGACTGGAAACGATAGAGCATGGGGGTGTCCCTTTCACTTGTAGAGATGATCACGCGTGAAAGGGTACACCGATTGCGCACCGCGCAAGGTGCCGTGATCGACCTTGCCGTCGGGCTTGGTCGAGACCATCTGGTACAGGCCGATCCAGCCCTGCTCGAAGCTCATGGCCGAGCCCGCGAGGTAGAGCCGGTAGGCGCGCAGGATGCGCTCGGCGTTGGCGTGCTGGCGCTCGCTGCCGCCGTTGCGCAGCACGGCGCGCGCCGTTTCGAGCTGCGCCTCGAGCGCGTCGGACCAGGCCCACAAGGTGCGCGCGTAGTGCGGCCGCAGGCTCTCGACGTCGACGATCTCCAGGCCGGCCGCCGCGGTCTCGCGCAGCACGTGCGTGACGTGCAGCAGCTCGCCGCCCGGGAAGATGTACTTCTCGATGAAGTCGCCCATGCCGTTGCCGAGCTGGCGGTAGTTGAGCTGGCCCGAGGTGATGCCGTGGTTCATCAGCAGGCCGCCGGGCGCCAGCAACGAATGGATCTTGGCGAAGTAGGTCGGCATGTTGGCCGCGCCCACGTGCTCGAACATGCCCACCGAGGAGATCTTGTCGAAGGGCCGTTCCGCCGACAGCTCGCGGTAGTCGCGCAGCTCGACGCGCACGCGGCCCGTGAGGCCCTTCTCCTCGATCAGGCGCTGCACGTGCGCATGCTGGTTGCGCGACAGCGTGATGCCGGTGGCGTCGACGCCGTAGTGCTCGGCGGCCCACAGCAGCAGGCCGCCCCAGCCCGAACCGACGTCGAGGTAGCGCTCGCCGGGCTTGAGCATCAGCTTGCGGCAGATGTGGTCGAGCTTGGCTTCCTGCGCCTGCGCCAGCGTGAGGTCGGGCGTCGCGTAGTAGGCGCAGGAGTAGACCCGGCGCGGGTCGAGCCACAGTGCGTAGAAGTCGTCGGAGACGTCGTAGTGGAACTCGATCTGGGCGGCGTCCTTGCGCAGCGAATGCGAGCCGCGGGACTTGGCCAGGTGCTGCAGGCGGCTCCACCATCCGGTGTCGGTCTCGGCCGGGTTGCCGGGCAGCAGGCCGACGGCGGCATCGATCAGGTCGCGCATGGCGCCCTCGATCTGCACCTTGCCCTCCACGTAGGCCTCGCCGATCGCGCCCACCTGTCGGGCCGCGAGCTTGGCCAGTGCCGACCACTCCGAAAAAGCCAGCGTGACACGCGAACCGGCTGCGGCAACCCGTCGCCCATCGGGCAGTTCCAGTGCCACGGGCACGGGTAGCGAAGCCAGCTGCGACTCGATCTTGGGTATCAAGCTTTGCATGGGCCGCATGGTATTGATTTTTCGAGCTTCTTGCATGCGGTTGCATCCGGCGGCCCGGATCGTGTCGCGGGGACACCGGCCGGCGCCAGCGCGGACGAGCCCGATGTGCTGCGGGTAAATCCGTTTGACAGCAGATTGTTTATGTCTAAACTATTCAACCATGAACAGCATCGCCCACGCCCCGTCCATGGACCTCCAACGCATCCTGTGCATCGGCGGCGGGCCCGCCGGCCTGTACTTCGCGCTGCTGATGAAGGCGCGCAACCCGGCCCTCCAGATCACGGTGGTGGAGCGCAACCGGCCCTTCGACACCTTCGGCTGGGGCGTGGTGCTCAGCGACCAGACGCTCGCGAACCTGCGCGCGGCCGACCCCGAATCCGCCGCGCTGATCGGCGACGACTTCCACCACTGGGACGACATCCAGGTCTTCTTCAAGGGCCGCCAGGTGCGCTCGGGCGGCCACGGCTTCTGCGGCATCGGCCGCAAGCGGCTGCTCAACATCCTGCAGGAGCGCTGCCTCGCGCTCGGCGTCGAGCTGGTGTTCGAGACCGACGTGACCGACGACCAGGCACTGGCCGCGAAGTACGAGGCCGACCTGGTGATCGCGAGCGACGGCCTCAACAGCCGCATCCGCCAGCGCTATGCCGACGTGTTCCAGCCCGACATCGACCTGCGCCAGTGCCGCTTCGTCTGGCTCGGCACGCACCAGACCTTCGACGCCTTCACCTTCGCCTTCGAACAGACCGAGCACGGCTGGTTCCAGGCCCACGCCTACCAGTTCGACAAGGACACCTCGACCTTCATCGTCGAGACGCCCGAGGCCGTGTGGCAGGCCCATGGCCTCGACCGGATGGAGCAGCCCGAGGCGATCGCCTTCTGCGAGAAGCTGTTCGCCAAGTACCTCGACGGCCACTCGCTGATCAGCAACGCCACGCACCTGCGCGGCTCGGCCAACTGGATCCGCTTCCCGCGCGTGGTGTGCGAGCACTGGACGCACCGCGTCGACGTCGGCGGCCGCTCGGTGCCCGTGGTGCTGATGGGCGATGCCGCGCACACGGCGCACTTCTCGATCGGCTCGGGCACCAAGCTCGCGCTCGAGGACGCGATCGACCTGGCCAACGAATTCGCCGCCGGCGGCAGCACCGACCAGGTGCTCGAGCAGTACGAGGCGCGCCGCAGCGTCGAGGTGCTCAAGATCCAGAACGCCGCGCGCAACTCCACCGAATGGTTCGAGAACGTGCCGCGCTACACCGGCATGGAGATCGAGCAGTTCGCCTATTCGCTGCTCACGCGCTCGCAGCGCATCAGCCACGAGAACCTGCGGCTGCGCGACACCAAGTGGCTCGGCGGCTACGAGCAGTGGCTGGCCGGCGGCAAGGCCGTCGCGCCCATGCTGATGCCGCTCAAGGTGCGCGGGCTCGAGCTCAAGAACCGCATCCTGGTCTCGCCGATGGCGACCTACAGCGCGGTCGACGGCGTGCCGCAGGACTTCCTGCTGGTGCACCTGGGCGCGCGCGCGCTCGGCGGCGCGGCGATGGTGTTCGTCGAGATGACCAGCCCCACGCCCGAAGGCCGCATCACGCCCGGCTGCACCGGCCTCTACAACGACGAGCAGCAGGCCGCGTTCAAGCGCATCGTCGACTTCGTGCACGCGCAGTCGAGCGCGAAGATCGCGATGCAGCTCGGCCACAGCGGCCCCAAGGGCTCGACGCAGGTGGGCTGGGAAGGCACCGACGAGCCGCTGCCCAGCGGCAACTGGCCGCTGCTGGCCGCCAGCGCGCTGCCCTACGGCGAACAGAACCAGCTGCCGGCCGCGATCACGCGCGCCGAGATGGACACGCTGCGCGATCAGTTCGTGGCCTCGACCCGCCGCGCGGCCGAGGCCGGCTTCGACTGGCTCGAGCTGCACTGCGCGCACGGCTACCTGCTGTCGGCCTTCATCAGCCCGCTGACCAACCTGCGCGAGGACGAGTACGGCGGCAGCCTCGAGAACCGCTGCCGCTATCCGCTCGAGGTGTTCCGCGCGATGCGCGCCGCCTGGCCGGCGGACAAGCCGATGAGCGTGCGCATCTCGGCCCACGACTGGGCGCCGGGCGGCAACACCGATGCCGACGCGGTGGCGATCGCGCGCTTCTTCAAGGACGCGGGCGCCGACTTCATCGACGTCTCCTCGGGCCAGACCACGCGCGCCGCCAAGCCGGTCTACGGCCGCATGTACCAGACGCCGTTCGCCGACCGCATCCGCAACGAGGTCGGCATCTCGACCATCGCCGTGGGCGCGATCACCGAGGCCGACCAGGCCAACAGCATCATCGCGGCCGGCCGGGCCGACCTCTGCGCGATCGCGCGGCCCCACTTGGCCGACCCGGCCTGGACGCTGCACGAGGCCGCCAAGCTGCAGAGCCGCGCCGTCGAGTGGCCGA
The DNA here is from genome assembly GCF_025376855.1 of Variovorax endophyticus. NCBI lineage: Bacteria > Pseudomonadati > Pseudomonadota > Betaproteobacteria > Burkholderiales > Comamonadaceae > Variovorax > Variovorax endophyticus. The sequence continues at coordinate 137,540 of NZ_JAHUTH010000020.1, read as the reverse complement.
AGCAGTACCTGAGCGGGCGCGACCAGATGTACCGCGAGATCGCGAAGCAGCAGCAGATGGCGGCCGCCGCCAATGCAGCGATGGCCGCGGCGCAAAGCGAAGAGACGCACTGAACGACGGCGGCACCCCATGGACCTCGAAGCCCGCGCCCACGCCGAACACCCCGAAGCGCTGCGGCTGTGGCTGCGCCTGCTGACCTGCACGCAGCTGATCGAGAAGGAAGTGCGCAACGGGCTGCGCGCGCAGTTCGCCACCACGCTGCCGCGCTTCGACCTGATGTCGCAGCTCGAGCGCTCGCCCGAGGGGCTGAAGATGAACGAGCTGTCGCGCCGGATGATGGTGACCGGCGGCAACGTGACGGGCATCACCGACCAGCTCGTGACCGAGGGCCTGGTCGAGCGCGTCGACGTCGAGGGCGACCGCCGCGCCTGGCGCGTGCGGCTCACGCCGCGCGGTCGCAAGCTGTTCCACGAGATGGCGCAGCAGCACGAGGACTGGATCGTCGAGGCCTTCGCGGGCCTCACGGGCAAGGAGATCGCGCAGCTCCACAAGCTGCTCGGCAAGGTCAAGCAACACTCACAGAGCCAGACACTGGCGGAGGCCGAATGAAGCACTACATCGGCGCGAGCAATCCCATGCACGCGCAATTCGAAGCCAAGGCGGCCTATGCCGCGAAGCACTTCGCCTGGCACTACGACAACGGCGTGGGCACCATCACGCTGAACCGTCCCGAGCGCAAGAACCCGCTGACCTTCGACTCGTACGCCGAGCTGCGCGATCTGTTCCGCGCGCTCAACTACGCGAGCGACGTGAAGGTGATCGTGGTCACGGGCGCGGGCGGCAACTTCTGCTCGGGCGGCGACGTGCACGAGATCATCGGTCCGCTGACCGGCATGCGCATGCCCGAGCTGCTCGAATTCACGCGCATGACGGGCGACCTGGTGAAGGCGATCCGCGCCTGCCCGCAGCCGATCGTCGGCGCGATCGACGGCGTGTGCGCCGGCGCCGGCGCGATGATCGCGCTGGCCTGCGACCTGCGCTACGGCTCGCCCGCCACGCGCACCGCCTTCCTGTTCACGCGCGTCGGCCTGGCCGGCGCGGACATGGGCGCTTGCGCGCTGCTGCCGCGCGTGATCGGCCAGGGCCGCGCTTCCGAGCTGCTGTTCACCGGCCGCGCGATGACCGCGCAGGAAGGCCATGCCTGGGGCTTCTTCAACGCGCTGCACGAGAGCGACGCACTGCTCGAGGCCGCGACCAAGATGGCGCGCGAGCTGGCCGAGGGCCCGAGCTTCGCGCACGGCATGACCAAGACCATGCTGGCGCAGGAATGGTCGATGACCATCGACCAGGCGATCGAGGCCGAGGCGCAGGCGCAGGCGATCTGCATGCAGACCGAGGACTTCCGCCGTGCCTACGAGGCCTTCGCGGCCAAGCGCAAGCCGGTGTTCGGCGGGGACTGAGGTCATGGCGAAGATCCCGGCGCCCCCTTCCACCGCGCACCTGGCGCTGCCTTTCTTCGACGAGGCGCACCGCGCCCTCGCGAGCGACCTGCTGCCCTGGTGCGCCGCGCAGGAGGTCGACGAGCGCGACGACCGCGCGGCCTGCCGCGAATGGGTGCGCCGCCTCGGCGACGGCGGCTGGCTGCGCTACGCGGTGCCCGGCAGCGCCGGCGGCGCACTCGAGCGCCTCGATTCGCGCGCACTGGTGCTGCTGCGCGAGACCCTCGGCTACCACTCGCCGCTGGCCGACTTCGCGTTCGCGATGCAGGGCCTGGGCAGCGGCGCGATCACGCTCGCGGGCACGCCCGAGCAGCAGTCGCGCTACCTCGGCGCGGTCGGCAAGGGCGAGAAGATCGCGGCCTTCGCGCTGAGCGAGCCCGAGGCCGGCTCCGACGTGGCCGCGATGGCCATGCGCGCCGAGCCCACGGCCGACGGCTGGCGCCTCCACGGCAGCAAGACCTGGATCAGCAACGGCGGCATCGCCGACTTCTACTGCGTGTTCGCCAAGACCGATCCCGCGGGCGGCACGCGCGGCATCACGGTGTTCATCGTCGATGCGACCACGCCCGGCCTCGACACCTCCGAGCACATCGACGTGATGGCGCCGCATCCGCTGGCCACCCTGCGCTTCGACGACTGCGTGGTGCCGCGCGACGCGCAGCTCGGCGAGCTCAACGGCGGCTTCAAGCTCGCGATGCGCACGCTCGACATCTTCCGCGCCTCCGTGGCCGGCGCCGCGCTCGGCATGGGCCGGCGCGCGCTGGCCGAGGCGATCTCGCATGCGAAGAACCGCCGCATGTTCGGCCAGACGCTGGCCGACTTCCAGCTCACTCAGGCCAGGCTCGGCGAGATGGCGGCGCTGATCGACGGCGCGGCGCTCCTGACCTACCGCGCGGCCTGGATGCGCGACGAGGCCGAGCAGCGCGGCGGCGCGCCGGTGGGCGACGTGTCGGCCGCGGCCGCGATGGCCAAGATGGCCGCGACCGAGAACGCCAGCCGCGTCATCGACATGGCGCTGCAGATGCATGGCGGCCTCGGCGTCAAGGTCGGCACCAAGATCGAGGCCCTCTACCGCGACATCCGTTCGCTGCGCATCTACGAGGGCGCGACGGAAGTGCAGCAACTGATCATCGGCAAATCCGTACTGCGGGGATGAACACCGTGACCGCTCCATCCGCCCAAGTCGACCGCTTCGTGCACGACCGGCTGCCGCCGGCGGCGCAGCTGCCGGTCTTCCGCTACGACCGGCCCGAACTGCAACTGCCCGACCAGCTCAACCTGGTCGAGGAACTGCTCGACAAGGCCCCCGCCAAGGGCTTCGGCGACCGGCCGCTGCTGCGCTCGCCGCAAGGCACGCTCAGCTATTCGCAGGCCGCCATCCAGGTCAACCGCATCGCGCAGGTGCTGACCGAGGACCTGGGCCTGGTGCCCGGCAACCGCGTGCTGCTGCGCGGCGGCAACTCGGTGGCGATGGCGCTGGCCTGGCTCGCGGTGGTGAAGGCCGGACTGATCGCCGTCGCGACCATGCCGCTGCTGCGCGCCAAGGAGCTCGGCGACATCATCGAAAAGTCGCAGCCGGTGGCCGCGCTGTGCGACGGCCGGCTGCTCGACGAGCTGGTGGCCGCGCAGCAGGCGCACCCGGTGCTCGCCGACATCATCGCCTTCAACCGGCCCGACGCGCCCGATTCGCTGTCCGCGCGCGCGGCCGCCAAGAGCGGCATCTTCGAGGCCTGCCCCACGGCGGCCGACGACATCGCGCTGCTGGCCTTCACCTCGGGCACCACGGGCAAGCCGAAGGCGCCCGTGACCACGCACCGCGACGTGCTCGCGATGTGCGAGACCTGGCCGCGCCACGTGCTGCGGGCGCGCCCCGAGGACGTGGTGGTGGGCTCGCCGCCGCTGGCCTTCACCTTCGGGCTCGGCGGGCTGCTGGTGTTCCCGATGTACGCGGGTGCCTCGATCTACTTCCCCGACGCGCCCTTCACGCCCGAAGGCCTGGTGAAGCTGATCAACGAGGTCGGCGCGACCATCTGCTACACCGCCCCGACCTTCTACCGCCAGATGGCGCCGTTCGTGAAGCAGCACGGCGCGCCCACGCTGCGCATCAGCGTGAGCGCGGGCGAAGCCCTGCCCGATGCCACGCGCCAGCTCTGGAAGGAGGCCACCGGCCTCGAGATGCTCGACGGCATCGGCGGCACCGAGGTGTTCCACATCTACATCTCGGCCGCGGGCGACGAGGTGCGCCGCGGCGCCGTCGGCAAGGCCGTGCCGGGCTTCATCGCCAAGGTGGTCGATGCCGAGGGCAACGAGGTGCCGCGCGGCACGGTCGGCAAGCTGGCGCTGCAGGGACCGGTGGGCTGCCGCTACCTCGACGACGCGCGGCAGGCCGACTACGTGAAGAACGGCTGGAACTATCCGGGCGATTCCTTCGTCCAGGACGACGACGGCTATTTCTTCTACCAGGCGCGCGCCGACGACATGATCATCACCGCCGGCTACAACGTCGGCGGCCCCGAGGTCGAGGATGCGCTGCTCAAGCATCCGGCCGTGGCCGAATGCGGCGTGATCGGCAAGCCCGATGCCGACCGCGGCATGATCGTCAAGGCCTTCTGCGTGCTGAAGCCCGGGCAGACCGGCGATGCCGGCCTCGTGAAGGCGCTGCAGGACCACGTGAAGGCCACGATCGCGCCGTTCAAGTACCCGCGCGAGATCGAGTTCGTGTCCATGCTGCCACGCACCGAAACGGGCAAGCTGCAACGCTTCAAACTGAGACAAACCGAAGACAACAGGTCCACCACATCATGATCAAACTCTTGCAGCCTCCAGGCTGGTTGCCCCCCAAGGGCTATGCGAATGGCGTCGCGGCGCGCGGCACCATGGTGTTCGTCGGCGGACAGATCGGCTGGAATGCCCAGCAGCAGTTCGAGTCGGACGACTTCATCGACCAATGCGGCCTGGCGCTGCGCAACATCGTCGAGGTGCTGCGCGAGGCCGGTGCCGGTCCCGAGCACATGGTGCGCATGACCTGGTACGTGGTCGACCGCGACGAGTACAGCAGTCGGCTCGCCGAGCTCGGCCCGGTGTACCGCGATGCGATGGGCCGCAACTTCCCGGCGATGACCTGCGTGCAGGTCGCGGCGCTGGTGGAGCCGCGCGCGAAGATCGAGATCGAGGTCACGGCGGTGGTACCGGACTGACGAAGGCACTTCGCCCCATCAACGACAAAGCCCTCTCGCGAGGGCTTTTCTTTTGGGCGTGCGCTTTGCGTTGTTGCAACGCGATTGCGAATCCGCAGCGGGAAAAGAAAAAGGGTCTTTCGTTTCCGAAAGACCCTTCTCAATGTGGTTGCGCGAGGGGGATTTGGACAGGAGAGACTCGTTCAGATCGTCAACACAGGTTCCCGACGCTGACCCTGCGCGAGGTCAACCCCAAAGGAGAGGGGCAAGCGTGGAATAGATCGTAGCCAGGCTAGCTGCGCCGCCCAGAATTTCTGCGAGCTTGGAACCGCGCAACACCTCTTTGCGCTCTTCAACAGGACGGTCCTTCACGCTGATCAAGAGAGCCAGCGCCTCGTGCAGCACCTCTGGTGGCGTATCTAGCGGCAGACCTTCCCGATCAAAGAACAATGTCACATCTCGGAAATCGAACATGGTGCCGACGTTGCCAAAGTCGGTGCCCACAGCTCGAACCGCCATTTCTCCGATATTCGCAGGCGCTGACACGACCGTGCTTACGCTGTTCATCTTGCAGTCTTCGATGTCAATCTTGATCATCCATGCTCCAACTTGTAAGAGAGTCATACCGTAGCACGGCGGCACGTCGCCAGGGTCAGATCCAGCACAAAACACCGTAATTTCGCATAACGAAAACGGCACGAGGATCAGGCGTGCTTCCCAGGGAGCGCATGCTTAAAAAAGACCCTCATGCGACTCGTAAAAATCGCTACCCGAAGCGCGCGGGCTCGGTGGGGGCTAGACCGCGCGCCAGCGGGCAGGGGCGGCCCGCTGGGCGGCCGGGCACCCTGGGGCCCACAGCAGCCCCGCCGATGGCCCTGGCGGGCCCGTGGAGGCGCCGGGATGCCAGAGGCAGGGCGCGGAGACCACCGGGACGAAAAAAAGGGCGCCACGGGCGCCCTTGGGGATGGAGGATGAGGCGTCAGGCCGGTTTGGTCGGCCTGGCCGGCACGTTGAACCGCACCAACTCTTCGCCAGCCCAGTCATTCAGCTCGCGAAAGCGCTGCATCAGCGGCACGATCTCGTTGTCGACGAACACCGCCAGAGCGTCAGGCGCGTTGCCGAAGCCGCCGGCATTGGTTGGCACGATGCCCAGCAGGCCAGGCGGCACGCGGTGCGCGGCCAGCACGTCGTCTTTGCTCACGTTCTTGATGGCGGCGAAATCGTCCTTGGCCGCGACCTCGGAGACCGGAATCAGCTTCAAGCCCTCGGCCTTGCCGCCTGGGGCGTGCAGGAACAGGTTGCGGAAGTTGCCCGGCCCCTTGGCCCCCTTCAGCGCCTCGCGCAGCGCATCCGCGTCGGCCGTGCTGACCTGGGCGTCCGACAGGTAGAGGATGAAGCCGGCGTGCGACCCGTTGGCGTAGTACTTCCGCCGGAACATCGTGGCCGCCTCGTTGAGCCAGGCCGACTGCAGCGCGCTGATGTACTCGGGCAAACCGTAGATCTCTTGATTGACGTCGTCCTCGCGGAGGTGGAACAGCGAGCCGGCCGGGAACTCGTGCTCCTGCAGCCAGCCGCGCACGAAGAAATACCGGCCCGGCTCCTGCCCGCGGCGCGTGTACTTGGCCAGCGCGTGCTGCAGCTCCAGCGGGCGCCCCGTGAATGCGCGCGGCTGCTCGACGTAGGCATTGCCGAAGACGAGGAAGTCCAGCGCCATGGCCCCAAACGTCGCGCTCGACAGCCGCGGATGGGGGACGAACATCGCCTTGAGCAGATTGCGCTTCAGGAAGATCGCGGAGCCATGGTGCGGCGACGCGCGGAACGCGCTCGCCAATCCATCCCACGGCAGCGGCGGCTCATACCATCGACCGTTGAACATGCTTTCGACGTAGTCCAGCAGCTGGATACGGCTGACGGGCTCCGGGTCGCCGAAGCTGAAGGCTTCGACGACACCGCCGCCACTGGCTTTCGGCAACACCTCGACGGCCGCAGTCGCGGTCGTTCTGAGGCTCAGATCGCGGCCGGTGCCGCCCTTTCGTTTGCTCATCCAAAAATCTCCATGCGTGAGCTGCCGCCGACCACGTCGCCGGCGAGTGATTCGTTGTCGAGCGCGTGCATCGTTGCCCACGCAAGATCCGCGTGCCCCGTGGCTTCGGAGCGGCCCGAGTCGTAGGTCATGTTTCGGCCGCTGGCGGTGAGCACGCGCTTAATGGCCATGAAGGCCCCGGCGATGTCGGTCCATCCGGCTTCGAACTCCAGTCGCCCCTTGTGGATGACCTGTTGCGCCTTCAGCACCAGGCGCTGCTTCACCTCGATGCTGTACTGGTAGCCCTTCACTTGGGGAAAGAACTTCTCGACGATCTGGAACACGCCAGCGCCCAGCCCGGTCTTGTCGATCCCGATATGCACGACGTTGTATTTCTGCGTGATGCGGCGGATGGCCTCGGCCTGGGCCTCGAAATCAGAGCCCTTGAACTGCTCGCGGTGCAGGATGCGGAACTTGCCGCCCGGCACGCGCGGAGGCGCGACCACCACCAGCGCAGCTGCGTCGCCCTTGTCCGACGGGTCGTATCCGACCCAAACAGGATGGTGCGCATAGGGCCGTTCCCAAAACGGCTTAACGTCGCTCCACGTCTCCCAGCTGTCGACCATGCAGGCCTGCATCTGCGCCAGCGTGAACAGCGACATACTGTCGTCGATGAACTGGCACATGAACAGGTTCGCGAACTCGTCGAGGCTGTATTCCTCGCGCAGCTCGGCGATGTCGAACAGGTCGAAGCCCATCGCGACGGCGTCTTCCACCGTGACGATGTCGCGCCATTTGCGATCGAGGCCCAGCGCTCCGCCGCGCAGCGCCTTGTGGCTCGTGTCAATGCGGACGTGGTCTTTCTTCGCGCGGCCCTTGTTCCGGTCGTCGCCGGTCCAGAACCCGAAGGCCTCGTGCGACATCGCCGAGGGCGTCGAGAAATAGGTCTTGCGCCAGTGCTTGTGCGAGGCCATCGCGCTAGCCAGCTTGTTGATCTGCCTGAAGCGCGGGACCCAAAAAAACTCGTCGAAGTAGAAGTCGCCGTGATAGCTCTGGGCCGTCATGGCGTTGGTGCCCAGGAAGATCAGCTCGGCGCCGTTCCACAGCTTGATGTTCTCCCCCTTCAGGTCGACGTCGACCTCCTTCGCGAAGTCGACGATGTAGCTGCGGAACTGATGGGCCTGCGCCTTCGACGCCGACAGGAAAAGCTTGTTGCGCCCCTCCTTCGCGGCCGAGAGCAGCGCCTCGCGCGAAAAGTAGTAGGTCGCCCCGATCTGCCGCGCCTTCAGGATGGCGCGCAGGCGCTGGTACTGTTGATCGAACCAGTTCTGATGGAAAGGGAAGTTCGACTCGCGCAGCTTGGTTTCCAGCAGCGCGATCTGGTCCTCGCTGAATTCGTTGCGCTTGGGCTTGCGCTTCGGCGCGGCATTGCGCGCCGCGATGTTCGGATTCAAGTCCCCTTCGCGCCCGGTCTGCTGGTACTTCTCGACGCGCGCCGTGCGCTCCAGCTGCCGCCCAAATAGGTCGATCAGCTTGATATCGCCGCCGGTCGGGTTCGGCTTCATGATGAGCTGTATCAGCCTCACCTCAAGGGCGCCGTTGACGCGATCGAGCGGCTGCGCGTCATCCCATTTCCCGGCGTCCTTCCATCCGTAGACTGTCGAGGCTGGCACGCCGAGGTGTTCGGCGATCTGCTTCACCTTCCAGCCGCTCCAGTAGAGGAATCGCGCCGCGGTGCGGGGTTGCGCCTGCGGCGTCAACGTGGCAATCTGGCTCGACTCTTCGCCGGGGACGCTGCCAGCAACGGCAGCAGGCGCCGCAACCTTGGCGGCGCTCGACGCACGACCACGCTTGTGCGACGCGGACTTAGCAGCGGCAGAAACGGTCCGGCGAGCGCGCCCGGGCGCGGCTGATTTCAGGGGCATGCCGCCGAGGTTGCCCGCGCGCGCGAAGCATCGCCACCACGTCCATCAGTCCTCGCCACTGCCACACGCGCGGCGGCTTGAGAGCGGACGGGCGCGCGGACACCATTGGCTGGCCACATCGCGAACCCTCGCGATCACCCTCAACCAGCAGCGAGCCAACCAATGTCCACTCCCGCAGCAAAGAAGCCGGTCTCCAAGTTCTTCCGCGTCGCCCTCGAAGGCGCGACCAGCGACGGGCGCGTCATCGATCGCGCGATGCTGGAACAGATCGCGGCCTCCTACAACCCGACCATCTACGGCGCTCGCGTGAACATGGAGCACATCCGCGGCTACAGCCCGAGCAGCGAATTCGGCGCCTATGGCGACGTGTTGGCCGTCAAGACCGAAGAGGTCGAGATCGGCGGTGCCAAGAAGCTCGCCCTGTATGCGCAGATCTCGCCCACCGACGAACTGATCGCCATCAACAAGAAGCGCCAGAAGATCTACAGCTCGCTCGAGGTGCGGCCGAAGTTCGCCGACACCGACAAGGCCTATCTGATCGGCCTGGCCGTCACCGACAACCCCGCCAGCCTCGGCACCGAAATGCTGCAGTTCGCTGCCAGCAACCCGAACGCGAACCCGTTCGCTGCGCGCAAGGAACAGCCCGACGACCTCTTCACCGTGGCGGAGGGGTTCTCCCTCGAAATCGAGGACGCGCCCGACAACGGCGTGGTCGACAAGTTCCGCAACGCAATCGCCGGCGCGTTGGCCAAGTTCGGCGTCAAGTCCAGCACCGACGACGCGCGCTTCGCCGCCGTCGCCGAAGGCTTCGAGCAGCTGGGCGAAGCCTTCGAGGCGCACGTCAGCGCCACCACCGCCAAGCTGTCCGCCAAGGACCAGACGATCAGCGATCTCAAGTCCAAGGTCGAGCAGCTCGAGACCAAATTCGCGGCACTCGACAACACGCCGAACGGCACCAAGCGCCCGCTCGCGAACGGCGGCAACGGCCTGGCAAAGACCGACTGCTGATCGTCGACGCCCACCCCACGCAATCCCTTCCGCAACACACCACAGGCAGCACACACCATGCGCAAAGAACTCCGCCTCGCCATCGACGCCTATTTCGCCCAGCTGGCCAGCCTCAACGACGTCGCCAGCGTCACCCAGCGTTTCAACGTCGTGCCGCGCGTGCAGCAGACCCTGGAACAGAAGATGCAGGAATCGAGTTCGTTCCTGAGTCGCATCAACGTCATCGGCGTGACCGAGCAGATGGGCGCCAAGGTCGGCGTCGGCGTCACCGGCCCGGTGGCCAGCCGCACCGACACGACCGGCAACGGCACGCGCAAGCCGCGCAACGTCGCGAACCTCGACGACAACCAATATCGCTGCGTTCAAACGAACTTCGACACGGCCCTGCGCTACGCGCAGCTCGATGCATGGGCCGGCTTCCCGGAATTCCAGACCATGGTGCGTGACGCGATCATGCGGCGCCAGGCCCTGGACCGCATCTGCATCGGCTTCAACGGCGTCAGCATCGCCGCGACCACCGACCTCGCCGCGAACCCGCTGCTGCAGGACGTCAACAAGGGATGGCTGCAGCAGATGCGCGAGCACGCGGCTGCCAACGTGGTCACGCAGGGCAGCAAGCAGGCCAACAAGGTCATCGTCGGCCCGGACAAGGCCACGAGCGACTACGCGAACCTCGATGCCGTCGTGTTCGACGCGATCACCCTGCTGGACGCCTGGCATCAGGAGTCGCCCGACCTCGTGGCCGTGCTCGGCCGCGGCCTCATGCACGACAAGTATTTCCCGCTGGTCAACAAGGATCAGGCGCCGTCCGAAATGCTCTCGGCGGACATCGTCATCAGCCAGAAGCGCGTGGGTGGCCTGCAGGCCGTCGCGGCTCCGTTCTTCCCGGCCGGCAAGGTGATGGTCACCACGCTGAAGAACCTGTCGCTGTACTGGCAGCGCGATGCGCGCCGCCGCAACATCAAGGACGTCCCCGAGCGCGACCAGATCGAGAACTACGAGAGCAGCAACGATGCCTATGTCGTCGAAGACTACGGCCTTGCCGCGCTCGTGGAAAACATCGAGTTGGTCGACTAAGGCCGGGCCAATAGGCAGACATACGTCTGACAAAGGCCGTCGCGCGGGCCACACCCCGGCCCGCGCTCTTCTATCACCAGACCACCACACCACCATGCGCCCACTCAGCCCCGCTCAGCGCCACCGCGCGCGCATCCTGCAAGAACAGGCCCAAGCCGCCAGCCCCTACGGCGTCGAGCTGCAAGGCGACGCCTATGGCCTCATGCGCGTCAAGCTCTCGCAGGACAAAGGCCGCCTGTCGCAGATCCAATCGCACGAGCGCCGTGCGGAAATGAAGGCGCGACTGCTGCCCGAATACTTCGACTGGATCGGCACGTCGCTGGCCACCGGAAACGGCGCGCAGGATCAGGTGCTGACGACGGTCATGGTGTGGGCCTTCGACGCCGGCGCCTACGCCCTCGGCCTGGAGATCGCGGGCTACGTCATCCGGCATCGCATGCCCATGGCCGACGACTACAAGCGCAGCCCGGCCGCGATCGTCATCGACGAACTGGCCAATGCCTACCTGAAAGGCCAGTGGTCGCCGCTGATCGTGCAGATCGGCGACAACGGCGCTCGCCAGCTCGGAGCCGCCGCGGCTGGCGACGCGCCCGGCCAGGCACGCGCGCAGGCCGCGGCCCTGCTGATCGAGGCCGAAGCCCTCACCGCCGAACAGGACGCGCCCGATCAAGCGCGCGCGAAGCTGCACAAGGCCATCGCCTATGCAGCGCTCGGCAAGGTGCAGACCGCCGAAGATCCCGACCTCGCGGCGATCGAGCCCGAGGCGCTGCAGGTCGCTGCAGCGCGCCTGCAGCGCGCGCTGGAGCTTGACAGCAATTCCGGCGTCAAGAAAGACATCGAACGCATCGAGCGCGCGCTCGCGAAGGCGGACAAGGCCTCAACGGCCGAGATCGCCCCAGCTGCTGCCGCGCCCGCCGCCCGCGACACCGAACAACCCGCTACCCCGCCACCGGGCGCCGCTCGCAAGGGCACGCCAGCGGCGAAGAAGGCCTCGGCGGCGCGCAAGCGCGCGTCGGGCAAGTAGCGCAACCGAGCACCCCCGCGTGCCGGGCGGCCCGTGGCGCAGCGTGAAAGGCTCTGCCCTTCACCACGAAGCGCCACGGCCACCGCCCACCTACACCCCACGTTGAGCCAACCATGACCCTCATCGCCGCAGCTCCGCCCCTCGTGCGCACCACGCCGCCCAATGACCCGGCGCCGCTCGGCACCGTGTCGGCGGGCGCGTGGTGGCCCACGATCGACCTGGCGGCGCTGCGCGACGCCATGCGGCTCGACGGTGCGATCACGCCGCAGCGCTTGCTGCCGTCGGTGCAAGAAGCCGTCGCCACCACGGTCGGGCTTCTCGCGGCCTGGGCGCTGACCAGGCAGGACGAAGGCCGGGCCTCGCTGGCCGCGGTGCCGGCGCTGCAGGTCGACGGCGAGTCGATCCACGTCCAGCGCTTCCGCCGCGCGGTCTACTGCCACGCCAAAGCAAACCTGATCGAGCGTTACAGCGACTACGACACGACGGGCCGCGCGCGCAAAGACGATCAGGAGGAAACGCGCGAGACCCAAGCCGAGCAATACCGGCGCGATGCGACCTGGGCAGTGCGCGACATCCTCGGCACCACCCGCGTCAGCGTGGAGCTGATCTAGCCATGCCGCGCATCGTCATCGCCAGCCAGGGCGACACCGTCGACATGCTCTGCCTGCGGCACCTCGGCATTACGGCAGGCGTCACCGAAGCCGTCTATGAGCTCAACCCGGGCCTAGCCGATGCCGGGCCCGTCCTCGCACTCGGGCAGAGCATCACCCTGCCCGATCGGCCGACCACGTCGCCCCTTGTCGCGACCGTCCAGCTCTGGGACTGACCAATGACCGACACCACATCGAAGACCAAGCTGCTGGATCTCAAAGTGCCCATCACCTACCTCATCGGCTTGGTCATCGCGGGCGTCACGTTCGTGGCCGGCTGGGCGTTGAAAGTCGATTCCGGCGTGAGCCGCCACGAGGAACGCATCCGCACGCTCGAAACCCGAACCATGGGCGCGAGCGAGCAGGCCTACGAGCTGCGCAACATCGCCAGCCAGCTGGCCGAGGTCAACAAGAAGCTCGCCGACCTCAATCAGATCCAGTCGCAGATGACGGTGATGGAGTTCCGCATGGGCAACGCCGAGTACGCGCTCGGCATCAACCCTGGCCGCAAACCGGGATCGAACAAATGAGCATCAAACCAATCCCCGAATGGCGCCAGGCGCTGGAACTGGCCAGCGTGCGGGTGTGCCTTTTCATCGGCGCTTTCCCCGACATCTACAACACAGTCGCCGCAATGGGTTGGCTCGACGAACTGCCCGCCGCGGCGAAGTGGTGCATTCGGCTGCTGGCGGTCATCTGCATCGCCGCGCGCCTCATCAAGCAGGAATCCATCAACAGGACACCGACGCCATGAACCTCGCTTTGCCCCAGCTCATCGCGGCCGGCATCAACCCTACGGTCGCCCGAGCCATCCTTCCGCATCTGGTCGCTGCCTTCGCGCGCTTCGAGATCAACACGCCGCGGCGCGTGGCGGCCTTCATCGGCCAGTACAGCCACGAGACCAGCGGTTTCACCCGCCTGGAAGAAAACCTCTACTACACCGATCCCACGCGCATCGCGAAGATGTTCTCAGCGCTGCGCCAAGTCGAACAGGCCCGCGCGTTCGTGCGACTGCCGAAGGCCCTGGCCAACAAGGTGTACGCCAACCGCAACGGCAACGGGGACGAAGCGTCCGGCGATGGCTGGATCTACCGCGGGCGAGGCCTGCCGCAGCTCACCGGCCGCGGCAAATACCGGCGCGCCGGCGAAAAGCTCGGGCTCCCGCTGGAACAGCAGCCCGACCGCGTCGCGGATCTCGACGTGGCCACGCTGGCCGGCGCGTGGTACTGGCATGCCAACGGCCTCAACGCCCGCGCCGACCTCTGGCAGCTCGACACGATCACGCGCGCCATCAACGGCGCAGCGATGGCCGGGCGCACCGATCGCGCCGAGCGGTGCAACCGCGCGCTCGAGGCGCTGCTCTCTACGCCGGCGCTGCCATGAGAGCGGCCCTGATCGCCCTGGCCGCCGCGGTGCTCGTGGCCGCTGGTGCCGCCCTGCCTGCGTACTGGATCGGGGATGGCCACGGCGCCGCGCGGGTACAGCAGGAATGGGATCGCGACATCGCCACCCGAGCGATCGAGGCCGCCGGCAAGACCGAAGAAGCACGCACCGAGGAAAGAAGCCATGCGAACGACATCACCCAAGCAACCGACAAATTCAACGCTGCGCGGGCTCCAGCTGCTGCTGACAGCGCTACTCGCATCGCTGATGCTGAGCGCCTGCAGCGCGCCGCCGAAAGCCGCGCCGCCGGCTACCGTGCAATGTCCGAGGCCGGCGAAGCTGAGCGACACCGTCTTGCAGGCCATGCGGCCCGACTCGACGAAGATCTTGCAGCGGGTCGACTCGTGGCTGAATCACTCCGCGCGGAGCTTGTCGACCGCGACCAGCGAATCGAACTCCTGGCCGACGTCATCCGCGCCGACGGCGCCTTACTCGGCCGCGCCAGCGACGACGGGGCCGGCCAGCGCTGAGCGATGAAGAAGCCGCAACTGCTGCGCGATCACCTGGCGCGCGCGTGCCCGGATCTGGCCACCAACCCGGAAAAGCTGACGGTGTTTATCGAGCGCGGGAACATCCTGCACACCGGTACGCCGGCGCTGTCGTTCGAATACCGGTACACGGTCAACATCGTCATCACCGACTGGGCGGACAGCACCGACGTGCTGATCGTGCCGCTGGTCGCGTGGCTCAAGCAGCACCAGCCCGACCTGTTCGACAACCCCGAACGGCGCACGAAGGGCTTTCGCTTCGAGTCGGAGATCATCGACCACAAGACCGCCGACATCGGCATCGAGATCGATCTCAGCGAGAGCGTGGCCGTGATGGGCGAGACCGTCGACGGCGTCAATCGCCTGACCACGCGGCACATCGGCGAGCCGCTGCTCGCGACGCCCGGCCAAGTCGAGACAGCCGTCGACCTCGCGGCCGAGTGGCGCATCGTGCCGATCGACGGGGCCTAATCGTGGGGGACGATCTCTCTCGCCTCGCCCATTGGGCCGCGCCTCTGATGGCCGGGCTTTCGGTGCCGCGCCGGCGCGCGGCCATGGTGCAGATCGCCACCTACATGCGCCGCAGCAATGCGCAGCGCATCGCCGAGCAGCGCAACCCCGACGGCTCGGCCTACGAGCCCAGAAAGCCGCGCCTGCGCGCGAAAAAGGGCAAGATCCGCCGGACCATGTTCGAGAAGCTGCGCCAGGCGAAGCACCTCAAGAAGTCCGCCACGGCGGCGAGCGCGGTCCTGACGATCGCGGGCCGTAGCGCCCGCATCGCGCGCGTGCACCAGCTGGGGCTGCGCGACAAGGTGGATTGGCGCCGGCCAAACAGCCCGAGCGTCACTTACCCGCGGCGCGAGCTGCTGGGGTTCACCGAGGCCGACGTCGACGCCATCACCGACATCCTGCTGCAGCACATCAACGCCGGCGCGTGAAGCCGGCCGGCCGCGGCCCGGACCATGGACCGACAGTCCCCGCCGCGCGCACATGCGGCCCTGCTCGCACACGCGCGAGGCGTCCGGCACAGTGAACGCATGCCCGGACCTGTCGACCCGAATCAACTGCTCGCCGACCTGCAGCGCCAGATTGCGAACATCGTGCGCGTGGGCTCCATCGCCGAAGTCGACCACGGCGCGACGCCGCCGCTGGTGCGCGTGCAGCTGACCGACAGCGTCCGCACGGACTGGCGGCCCTACATCGAACAGCGCGCCGGGGACACCGGCACATGGAATCCGCCGACCGTGGGCGAGTGCGTGGTGTTGTTCTCGCCCGGCGGGCGGACCGAGGGCGGCATCGTGCTGGCGGGCCTCCCGACGGCGACGCATCCCGCGCCCAGCTCCGATCCCAACAAGACCGTCACGAAGTACCCCGACGGGGCCATCGTCGAATACGACCACGCCGCCCATGCGCTGCGCGTCGATCTGCCCGAGGGCGCCACGGCCGACATCACGGTGCCCGACTCCATCACCGTGCGCTGCAAGACCGCAGACGTGACCGCCAGCGAGAGCGCGACGGTCCACTCGCAGCAGATCACCCTGGACGCACCGCAGACCACCACCACCGGAAACATGACGGTCCTGGGCCTGCTGACCTTCATGGGTGGCCTGGCCGGCTTCGGGACCGGCGGCGTGCCAGGATCGACGGGCGAGGCGCGGCTCAATCTGCCGATCTACTCCACGCGCGAGATCGAGACCACCAGCACCATGCACGCCGAGGAAGACGTCACGGCCGGCGAGATCAGCCTCAAGACGCACCGCACCAGCGGCGTCGAGGCGGGCGAGAACATCAGCGGGGTCCCCGTCGTATGACCGGCATGTCCCGCGCCACGGGCCGCTCGATCGCGCTGCGCGACCACATTTCGCAGTCCATCGGCGACATCCTCACCACGTCGATAGGCGATCGGCTGATGCGCCGCACCTATGGCAGCTATCTGCCGCAACTGGTCGACCACCCTGCGACCGAGGCGAACCGGCTGCGGCTCATCGCGGCCACGGCGCAGGCCATCATGAAATGGGAGCCGCGCACTCGCGTGCAACGCATCACCACGAGTTTCAACGCGCAGGGCCGCTGCGTCATCGCCATCGCGCGCCGCGATCTGCACAGCGGCGCCGCGGTCAACTCCACTGTCACCATCTAGAGCCGCGCATGATCGACCTCTCGCAGATCCCTGCGCCCAATATCATCGAGCCGCTGGATTTCGAGGCGCTGCTCACGGTCCGCAAGCAGGAGCTGGTCGACGCGCTGCCGGAAGACCAGCGCGCGTCTATCCAGACGGTGCTGTCGCTGGAATCCGAACCGCTGAATAAGCTGCTGCAGGTCAGCACCTATCGCGAGCTGCTGCTTCGTCAGCGGGTCAACGACGCGGCGCGCGCCGTGATGCTCGCCCATGCTGTCGGCACCGACCTTGACAACCTCGGCGCCAACTGGGGCGTCGTGCGACTCGTGGTCACGCCGGCTGACGACAACGCCCTGCCGCCGGTCGCGGCCGTCATGGAATCGAACGCGGAATTCAGGCGACGCATCCTGCTCCGCCTGGAGGCCTTCACCACGGCCGGGAGCGATGCCGCGTACCAGTATCACGCGCTGTCGGCCAGCGGCCAGGTACGGGATGTGTCCGTCGACAGCCCGACGCCAGGGTCCGTCGTGGTCTACGTCCTCTCGCGTGAGGGCGATGGCACGGCCAGCGAAGAAGTGCTCGGACTGGTGCGCTCCGCCTTGTCCAGGCAGACGGTTCGGCCGCTGACTGACAACGTCAGCGTACTGTCGGCCAGCGTGGTGCACTACACCGTAAGCGCCGAGCTGATCGTCGACCGCGGCAGCGACGCCGCTGTGGTCCACCAAGCGGCCTTGGACGCGACGCAAGCCTATGCAGACAGCGTGCACCGGCTCGATGCGGACCCGAGCATCAGCGGAAACTACCGCGCGTTGCATCAGCCCGGTGTGCTCCGCGCCGTGCTCCTGACGCCGGCCAGCGACATCATGATGAGCATTGGACAAGCGGCGTACTGCACCGACATCGACATCACGACGGCGGTCGAGTCATGACCGGCACCGTCACGCTGCTTCCCAGCAATGCCTCGGCGCTTGAGCGTGCGGTCGCCGCAGCTGACGCGCGGATCTCCACCACGCCAACGCCCCTGCGCGACGTATGGAACCCCATCACCTGTCCAGCAAACCTTCTGCCGTGGCTCGCATTTGCCTACGCCGTCGATGAGTGGGATGAAACGTGGACCACCGAAACCAAACGACAGGTGATTTCCCAGGCGCTGGAGGTCAAACGCACGAAGGGCACGCCGGGCGGCGTACAGAGCGCCCTCGCGGCGGTCGGATTGCCTGCCCGCGTGCAGGAGTGGTTCCAGCAGGCTCCCTTCGGTGCTCCTTACACATTTCGCGTCCACGTGGAAGCCGAGCAAGTCGGATTCAGCGCTGCTCAGATTGCGCAGCTGCGGCGCGTCGTTCATCAATACAAGAACACGCGCTCGCACCTCGATGGTGTTGACATCACGGTTCGAACCACCGGCGGACCGCGTCCGGCGTCGGTCGCGCTCGCAGGAGTGGAAGCCAGAGTCAGCGATGGAACGCCGACCTACGAGGACGGATTGAGCGCCCTCGATTTTCTCGTCGACGGTGCAGTCAACGGATACGCCACGACGGCAGATGCGGCTGATCAGATGCAGACCATCCTGCGCGAGATGCCCGCCAAACTCACCATTCCATCTGACCTATGACATCCCCCCTCGACGGCAAAGTTGTGCCCTTCGGACAAGCCGTGGACAAATTCCACGCGTTCTTGAATGCACCTGTTGGAGATATCGAAACTGAAGCCGGTTCGATGCCGAACCTGCGCAAGCTCTCCGACGAACTGAGGGTCATTGCGGCCGTCACGGCTGACGAAACGGCCGCCGGAACAGTCACCGCGATCGACGACCGCATCTATCCGGGCGTGTACAACACACCCCCGACAAACAAACCGCGTAGCGGCGCGCCAAGTGCCGACGGGGATCGTTGCGTCATTCTGGTGAATGGCGTGCCAACGGAGCACGTCCGCTTGGGCGGGGGATGGATGATCCCGAATTTCGATGCGCAGCAACTCGCGCAAGCTGCCACCTTGCCAATGATGGCTTTCACCGCAGCCGAAGCGCAGAGCATCTTCGACAACGCCCTGCCGCTGCAGAGCTACACGGCGCTGCGCGCCTACGGCGGTCGCGCGGCCGGAGTCCGCATAACGACGCCGGGGGTGGCGGGCACCTTTTGGCGAGATCAGAGCGATATGACCAGCGCCGACAACGGCGGAACGATCATCGTCGATGCGAATGGGCGCCGCTGGAAGCGCCAGTACAGCGGCGCGCTTGATATCTCGTGGTTCGGAGCCGACGTGACAGGTGTCAACGACAGCTCCGCAGCTCTACAGGCGGCCCACAACGCGGCCGACGTGAATCAGGCAATCGCGATCAACGGGAAGATCCGTTGCCTGTCCAAGCTCACGCTTTCCAAGGTGTGCACCTTGATCGGCTTCGACGCTCGGAATGCCAACTCCCCGGCATTTGAGGGGCGATCCACTCTCCTTTTCTCGAACGTCGCCAATGCCGGGATTGTTGGGTCGTACAACCTTCGCTTGCAGAACCTCTGCTTTCTCTCGTACGGGATCGGCACACAGGCCTACGGCATCAATTTGACCGACGCCTCGCTATTCACAGAGGGCGTGTTGATCCAGGCGGGCGTGAAGATCACCCGCGGCTACTACAACAAGTGGGTGAACACACGGATTGAGTACCCGGCTGCTCTCGGTGTCTATCTTGACAACTGCTACAACGTGTTCACGGCCGGTCTCTCGATTCGGAAGGCGCCCGTAGGGTGTCTTTACCTGGCCAACGGCTCGACCATGAGCATGATGGGAGGCTCTATCGAAGGATTCTCGTCCGGCTATGGATGCGCGGTGCGGGGCGGGTCCAAGATCGGTTTCTTCGGCACCTACTTTGAGGGTGAAGTCGTTGGCGGAGTCGGCAATCGCTGCGTGTCGATGGCGGCCAACAGCTCGGTTACGGCAATTTCGTGCCACGTGTATCTGAGCACAATGAGCCACTGGATCACGACCGAAGATGAGACAGCCCTGGGTTGCCGCGTCTTCTCGCGAACGAACAAACTGGTTCTTCCTGTGGACACCTTTTCCACGGTCGCTTACAACATGTTGTCAACCGACGCCACGGGTGCATGCGACGTTGCCGGCGACAACTGGGGTTCTCACGGCGGCAATGCCTTGTACGTAGGCCCCAACATGACAGCAGGGGCTGGCCCGGTCCAGCTCACTGGTAGCTATTACATCGAGTACCCCGGGTCGCATCCCCTCTATGGGAAGAACATTGACACACGCCCGTGGGTTGCAAGCGTATCCAGAACGACGCCCGCAAGCCCTTCAACGGGGATGGTCGTGAACTTCGCCAACAACGGGTTTGGCGGCGATGACCCGCTCAACATCCACGGCGGCGCGTGGGGCTACAACTCTTATCAGGCGGTTTATCAAAAAGGTCAATGGGAGAAGGTCGGCCTTCGCCTCACAAACCAGACCGACAGCACGGCGACAGATGTCGCGACGCTAAAGGCAGACTTCAACTCACTGCTCGCCAAACTGCGAGGGGCCGGAGTGATGATCTGATGGAACCGCGAGTTCGTTGGCTACTGCTTCTTGGGCTCCTGAGCATCGTCGGGGCCGCTACCTGGGTCGCGATTGCGCTCTTCGCGCTTCAACGGCCGTTGCACGCGCTGGTTGGAATAGCGCTCGCGCATCTGGCGCTGCAACTTTTCCATCGACTTCGGGAAGCGTGGCGCGCCTACTTCGCCGTCCCTTGGGGCGGGCGGTGAAGGCGCCGCCGAGGGTGATGGGTCAACGATGCCTGCTTTGGCAGCAGCGTCAGCGCGTTGCTTCAGCGCCTGCTCAAGAGCGTCTTTCACGATCGCCTGCAGCTCGGCGGGCTTCATCTCAGGAGGCTTGACAAGCGGGTCCACCCATTTGTCCGCAAACTTACCGCCGAGATAGGCCAGAGCTGTCAGTGCGATCCAAGCAACCGTCGACCGCGCTTTTCCTTTGAGTTTGGAGAGCGCTGGTATCGCGACGGCCGCACGTTCAATCGTGCGTTCAGGGGATTCGCCGGCTGCCTGGGAACTGCGAACGATCTCAGCAGCCGCACGCAGAGCATCGAAAGTAACGCCCGGTCCCGAAAGGTACTCGAGGACATCGTTCTCAAGGGAGTAGTCGCCATCCTGGATGTCGGCTTGAAGACCACATCGGGGGCACGTCGTCGTGGATCCCTTTATCGTCACTCCGGAGCCCGATCCTCCGATGAAATTCGGGGCGTGGAATGAAAGGCCGCAGTGGGGGCAAGAAGCGGGTACGAGAGCCATGAATTGCCTCAAAGTTCTTTCGACGCATCATAGGTCGGACCCGTTGCCTACTCCGATTCGAGCGTCACTCTCGCGCGGACAGGTGAGTGTTCTGAGCCGTCGATTGAACGACCTCCAGGATCTAAGGCCAACCGCCTGATCTAAGCTCCGGCCGTCCCCGTCACCTCCACGGCTTGCCGTGCTCGCGCACGCGAGGGATCGCCGGCACAGTGGATGCATGGCGTTCACCAGCATCCACACCACGCACGGACTGCGCGAAACAGCGCGTGCCATTGCGACCGGATCGCAGATCGAACTGATGGCCTTGGTCATCGGCGACGGCGGCGGCAACCCAATGACGCCGGACGTGGAAATGACAGCGCTGGTGCGCGAGCGTTGGCGCGGCGACATCAACCGGGTCTACAAAGACCCCGGCGACGCTACTCTCTACATCGCAGAAGCCATCGTGCCAGCCGCCGTTGGCGGGTGGACTATTCGCGAGGGCGGGTTGATCGACAGCACCGGCGCGCTGTTCACCGTCTGCAACCTCCCCGACAGCTACAAGCCTCTTCCCAGCGAAGGTACGGCCAGCGACTTCACCATCCGCATTGCCTTCCAGCCTGGCAACGCCGATACCGTCGTGCTGCAGCTTGATCCGAACGTAACCATCGCCACCCAGAGCTGGGTCTTCAACTACGTCAACGGTGGGAACGTGTTCCCTGGCGGAACCACCGGCCAGGTGCTGACGAAGGTCAGCAACGCCGAT
Organism: Variovorax endophyticus; assembly: GCF_025376855.1. Classification (NCBI taxonomy): domain Bacteria; kingdom Pseudomonadati; phylum Pseudomonadota; class Betaproteobacteria; order Burkholderiales; family Comamonadaceae; genus Variovorax; species Variovorax endophyticus. Next base: position 116,080 of record NZ_JAHUTH010000020.1, on the reverse strand, counting down.
GGCGACGCGCACTGGGAAGACATCGACGCCATCAACGTCACCGTCGACACGGTCGAGGAAACGCAGACCCTTGCCACGGATCAGACGGTCGTCGACCTCACAGTGACCACCACGCGCGGGCTGGCCCTGTACATCGACGGCGTGCGCCTGCGCGCGGATGAGTGGACCAAGCACCCGACGATTGCCAGTCGTCTGACGCTCGCCACTAGCTACCCCGCCGGCACCAAGCTGATTGCCGCGCAGAACGAGCCCACCGGCAACGCGCCCGATCCGTTGCTGCGCAGCAAGAACCTTTCGGACATCGAGAACGCCGCAACAGCGCGCAGCAATCTTGGCGTCTACAGCAAAGAAGAGTCCGACCGCGCCGGGCCTATCGGCATGCCTGCGCACTGGCCATCGGCCAATCTGCCCACCGGATGGCTCATTCGCAACGGTGCCGCCATCAGCCGCACGGCCTACCCAGTGCTGTTCGCTGTGCTGGGCACTCTGTACGGCGCTGGGGACGGCTTCACCACCTTCAACCTCCCCGATGACCGTGGCCACTTCGACGGCGGCGCGGACATGGGACGCGGGCTCGACCCCGCCATGGCGCTGGGCATCAGGATCGACAGCCAGAACAAGACGCACTGGCACAGCGTGACGATGGAGAACGCCGGATCGCACGACCACCCGGTCACGGTAAGAGCGGGCGGCAGGCACTCGCACCAGCTCAACACGTCGAGCGTCTTCTACAACGCGACGGGCGGGCCGCTCCCGTTCCCCGCCACCCTCGGCGCCGGCGCCGGCATCGTCAGTTCGGGAACCACCGAAGCGGGCGATCACGGACACGAAGCCACCGCATCCCCGAATGGCCTGCACAAGCACACGGCCACGGCCAACCCGTCCGGCGAAGCCCACGCGCGTCCCAACACCCGCGCCTACGTGCCCATCATCCGCGCCCTCTGACTATGCCCGACACCTTCGACCCCGCCGACCGCGTACCCGCGTTCCAGCTCAACGGCGCGGGCTTGTTCATCGACGTCGTGCCCGCGCTCGAATCCATCGCCGAGCGCGGCCAGGGCATCTATCACGTCCCGAGCGGGGCGGTCATCGATCCCATGCCGGAAGAGTGGATGACCGTCACCCGTAACGACAGTGGCTTCTTTACCTGCGTTGTGAGATGGCCGGCGGATAAATGGCCGCGCCACGACGGCCACACGTGGGAACTCGTCGCGCGTCCTGCCGCCACGATCACGGCCGCGCCGACCGCTGCCGAAAAGCTCGCCGCATTCATCGCCGCCAATCCCGACGTCGCGGCCCTCATCAACGCCACCACTTCCCCACAGGAGTAGCTTTCCCATGTCTACCGAATACCACCACGGTGTACGCGTCTTCGAGGTCAACGAAGGCGGCGCGACGATCCGCGTCGTGTCCACGGCCATCATCGGCATCGTCGCCACCGCGCCGGCGGCCGATGCCGAGGCCTTCCCCCTCAACACGCCCGTGCTGCTGACCAACCCGGGCGGCAGCGTGGGCAAGGCCGGCGCCACGGGCACGCTGGCACAGGCGCTCAAGGCGATCAGCCAGCAGGCCCAGGCCCTCACCATCGTCGTGCGGGTCGAGCCCGGCGCCGACGCCGCGGCCACGACCACCAACGTCATCGGCACGACCACCGCCGGCGGCCAGAAGACGGGCCTGCAGGCGCTACTGGCCGCGCAGGGCCAGCTGGGCGTCAAACCGCGCATCATCGGCGCGCCCGGGCTCGACACCGAGGCCGTCGCAGTCGAGATCGGCGTCGTCGCCGAGCAGCTGCGCGGCTTCGGCTACGTGGCCGCGCGCAAGGCCGACGGCATGGCCTACGCCACCTCGAAGGAAGAAGCCACGACCTACCGCGCGAAGTTTGGCAAGCGTGAGCTGATGGTCATCTGGCCCAACTTCCTCGCGTGGAACATCGAGACGAACGAGCCCGACGCGGTGCCGGCCACGGCCTATGCGCTCGGCCTGCGCGCGAAGATCGACCAGCAGATCGGCTGGCACAAGACCCTGTCCAACATCGTCGTCAACGGACCGCAGGGCATCACCGCCGACGTCTTCTTCGACCTGCAGAGCCCGAGCAGCGACACCACCTACCTGAACGCGCTCGAGGTCACCACGATCGTCAACCGCAGCGGCTATCGCTTCTGGGGCAACCGCACGACCGAAGCCCAGGGCGGCAAGTTCTTTTTCGAGAACTACACCCGCACGGCCCAGGTGCTGGCCGACACGATGGCGGAAGCGCATTTCACGTTCGTGGACAAGCCGATGCATCCGAGCCTGGTCAAGGACATGCTGGCCAACATCAACGCCAAGGGCCGCGACCTGGTCACCGGCGGCTACCTGATCGGCTTCGAAGCGTTCCTCAATCCGGACCTCAACCCGAAGGAGGAGCTGGCCCAGGGCCGGCTGCGCATCAGCTACCGCTACACGCCGGTCCCGCCGCTGGAAGACCTGGGGTTCAACCAGACCATCACCGACGACTTTCTCGCCAACTTCGCCGCGGCCGTGCAGGCCGCCTGATCGACCGCACCGCACTTCGCATAGGAGCACACCATGGGCATGCCCAAGAAACTCAAGAATTTCGCCCTGTTCGGCGACGGCGAGTCGTGGGTCGGGGAGATCCCGAGCGTCACGCTGCCGACCATCACGAAGAAGATGGAGGAATACCGCGCCGGTGGCATGCATGGCCCCGTCGAGGTCGATCTCGGCCATGAAAAGATGGAGCTGGGCATCAAGGCCGGTGGCCTGAAACCGCAGCTCATCACGATGCTCGGAAGCCAGACGGTCGGCGGCAACGTCTTCCGCTTCGCCGGCGCGTATCAGGAAGACGCCACCGGCGTCGTCAGCGCCGTCGAGGTCATCGCCCGCGGCCGGATGACCGAATGGAACCCCAACGAAGCCAAAGCCGGCGACGACAACGACCACGACTTCAAGGTCGCGCTGAGCTACTACAAGCTCACCGTCGACGGCGCCGAGCTGCTGGAAATCGACGTGCCCGGCATGGTGTTCAAGACCGGCGGCGTCGACGTCTACGCCGCCATCCGCCTGGCCATCGGCCTCGGCGTCTCGCTCTGACGCGGAGCACCGCCGCTCCCCGCCCATCGCCCCCATCCTTTCACTGAGGCTTTGCCATGAACCACGATCACGCCCACTCCGTCGCTGCCGCCGGCGCCCACACCCACCCCATCCACCTGGACAACGGCGAGGGAGCGCACTCGCACACGGCGGCCGCGGCCGCCCCGGCGTCCGTGGCCAGCGTGCCCAACACGATCACGCTCGACGTGCCCATCCAGCGCGGCAACACCGTCATCGCCGAGATCACTCTGCGCAAGCCCAACGCCGGCGAGCTGCGCGGCCTGTCGCTGCAGCGCCTGCATCAGGCCGACGCCGACGAGATCCTCAAGCTGCTGCCGCGCATCACGTCGCCGAGCCTCACGCCGCCCGAGTGCGCGCAGCTCGACCCGGCCGACCTCTCCGAGGCTGGGGGCGTCGTCATCAGTTTTTTGCTCAAGAGGTCCGTCCGGGACGCGGTCTTGTCGACCACGTAGAAGACGCCATGGATGACCTGTCGTTCGTCTTCCACTGGCGGCCGGTCGACATGGACAGCATGAGCCTGTCCGAGCTGATGGAGCGGCGCGAGGGCGCGCGCCGACGCTACGCCCCCAGCAAGCACGACGACTGAACCACACCGCACTATCGCCATGGCGTCCCCCCTTACCCTCAAGCTGATCTTGGCCGGGGCCGCCAAGGCCGCGGCAGACCTCAAGCCGCTCGACAAGCAGAGCCGCGCCGCGGCCGCAGGCCTGAAGCAATCGCGCGACGCGCTCAAGCTGCTCAACGGGCAGCTCTCGCAAATCGACGGCATCCGCAAGTACCAGGGAGAGCTGGCCAAGCAGAGCACCGGCCTGAAGGTGCTGCAGACTAACCTGGCCAGCGTCACACGCACCTATGGCGCCAACAGCGACCAGGCGCGCGCGCTTCAAGGCCAGGTCGCGAAGGCAACCGCGGCCTACGACAAGCAGCGCACCGCGCTGCTGCAGCTGCGCTCGGCCGCCAGCGCCAGCGGCATCCGAAACCTCACCGCCGACCAGACCCGCCTGCGCAGCGAGATCGCGTCGACCAACACGACCATCGCGCAGCAGAAAGCCCGCCTCGAAGCGCTGGCCAACGTCACCGGCAGGAAGGCGCAGATGCGCGAGACCTTCGGCAAGACGCGCGCGGTCGCGGGCAATCTGGCCATGGCGGGCGCCGCGGGCCTCGGCACCGCCTATGGCATCCGCCGCGCCGTCACCGAGCCGCTGCACCAGGTGCGCCAGTACGACACCACGACCACGCGCATCGCGGCGCTCGGGCTCAAGCCCGAGGACACCGAGCGCGCGATCGAGTACGCGAAGCGCATGAAGACTTTCGGCACCAGCATGAATGACAACATGGGGTTGATGCTGGACGCCACCACGGCATTCGCCGACGTGCACCATGCCGAAATGGTGATGCCCACGCTGGCAAAGATGAAGTTCGCCAACACCGCCGTCTTTGGCGCCGAGAACGGGCAGGAGAACGAAGCCAAGTTCATGGACATGCTGAAGGTCATCGAGGCGCGCAACGGCCTGAACAGCGAGGCCGACTTCATCAAGCAAGCCGACATGGTCCAACGCGTCATCACGGCCACCGGTGGGCGCGTCGACTCCACGCAGTGGCTCGACTTTCTCAAGACCGGCGGCCTGGCCGCGCGGGGGCTGCGCGACGATGCGATGTACTACCAGCTTGAGCCGCTTGTGCAGGCCATGGGCGGCAACCGCGTCGGTACGGCGACGATGTCGGCCTACCAGAACGTCTACCAGGGCAAGACGACGAAGCGCGCGGCCAACCTCATGGAATCGCTCGGGCTGATCGCCGACCCGTCGAAGGTCACGCACGACAAGGCAGGACAGATCGCCCAGCTGGGCGTCGGCGCGATCAAGGGCGCCGAGCTGTTCCAAAAGAGTCAGTTCGAATGGATGGAAAAGGTGCTGCTGCCGACCCTCGCGGCCAAGGGCATCACCGGAGAGAAAGAAGTCCTCGACGCCATCGGCGGCATCTTCAGCAACCGGACGGCCTCGGGCTTGTTCGGGATGATGTTTCAGATGCGCGAGCAGATCCACAAGAACGCCAAGCTCAACGCTGGCGCGTTCGGCATCGATCAGCTCGACGCGAGGGCGCGACCAACGGTCAGCGGTCGCGAGGTCGAAACAATGGCTCGCTTCCACGATGCCATGCAGGAGGCTGGGCGCGCGATTCTTCCGACATACCTGAGCCTGATCGAGACCGTGACCAGCGCCATGCAGGGCATCACCAACTTCGCACGCGAGAACCCGATCCTTGCCTCCTACATGGGCAAGGCCGTGCTGTGGCTGGGTCTGCTGGCCGCGGGGTTCGGCGCGGTCAGCCTGGGCGCCGCGGCGCTTCTCGGGCCCTTCGCCGTCATCCGCTATGGCCTGGGCCTGTTCGGCATCAAGGCTGCGCCGTTGGCGCCGCTGCTCACGCTGCTCGGGCGCGCTCTCGGCTTCGTGGCCACCGGCGTCCTGTGGGTCGGTCGCGCGCTGCTCATGAACCCGATCGGCCTGGCCGTTACCGGCATCGCCACCGCGGCATTCTTGATCTACAAATATTGGGGCCCGATCAGCGGCTTTTTCGTCGGCCTGTGGGACCGCGCGAAGATCGCGTTCGCGAACTTCTGGCAGTACCTCGGCAGGTCGATGCCGGCGGCACTGTCGACCATCGGCGCCGCGATCCTCAACTGGTCGCCGCTCGGCCTGTTCTATCGCGCCTTCGCCGAGGTGATGCGGTGGTTCGGCATCGAGCTGCCGGACAAGTTCACGACGTTCGGCGCACAGGTAATGCAGGGGCTGGTAAACGGCATCACCGGCGCGCTCGGCGCAGTGCGCGACGCGATCAGCGGCGCCGCGGAATCCACGCTCGGATGGTTCAAGGAAAAGCTTGGCATCCGCAGCCCCTCGCGCGTCTTCATGGAAGCCGGCGGCAACATCGTCGAGGGGGCGGCCATCGGCATCGATCGATCCCTGCCGATGCTCCGCGCCGCGGCGCTGGGCCTCGCTGGAGCCACGACCATCGGGATGCCTGCGATGGCCGGCGCGTTCCCGCTCGAGGTTGGCGGCTTTGACAATCGCCCGCCCCTGGCAGCAGCAGCCGGCGGCCGTTCCGGCGCAAGCATCGTGGTGCAGGGCGACACCATCACGATTCACATCAATGCCGTGCCAGGTGCCGACGCGCAAGGCCTGGCCCGCGCCATCCGCGCCGAGCTGGACAAGCGCGACGCCGACAAGCGCGCCCGCATGCGGGGCGCCTTCATCGACTACGACAACTGATCGCCGCCATGCTCTGTTTGGGACTCTTCGTCTTCTCGCTCGACACGCTCAGCTATCAGGAGCTGCAGCGCCGCAGCAGCTGGAAGCACGCGTCGCAGGCGCTCGTGGGTGCGCGCAATGCAACGCAGTACCTCGGGCCCGGCGACGACGTCATCACGCTCAATGGCGTCGTGCTGCCCGAGTTCGCAGGCATCCCGGCCAGCCTGTCCGTGCTGCGCCTCATGGCGGACCAGGGCGCGGCCTGGGTGCTGGTCGAGGGGACCGGCACCATCTATGGCGCGTTCGTCATCACCGAGCTGCAGGAGACGAAAACGCTTTTCTACCCCAACGGCGAAGCGCGGCGCATCGAGTTCACGGTCACCCTGCAGCGCGTCGACCAAGACGCCGAGGAAACCGCGCAGCAGATGATCTCGGACGCCATGGGTGACCTGGGGGCCATCCTGCAGGACGCGGCCGGCACGCTGGGCCAGTCGCTGGGCGTGAGCGGCGGCTGAGGCCATGTCCGACGTCGACACCATCGCCGGCACTCTGCTTTCGGTCGCCGCCAGCGGCAACAGCGGCGCGCGCCCCGCGGCGCACCTCACGCCTATCTGGCGGATCTCGGTCAACGGCGCGAACGTGTCCGACCGCATCAGGCCGCGATTCGTCAGCCTGCACATCACCGATGACCGGGCCAACGATGCCGACGAGATCGAACTCGTCGTCAGCGACCATGACGGCGCCGTGCAGCTGCCCGACACCGGCGACACCGTCGAAGTCGCGATCGGCTGGCGCGCTGAGCCGGCCGCGGCGCCCTACCGCCAGCTCTCTACCGATGAACTGGGCTTCCCTATCGGTCTCGTCGACAAGGGGCGATACACCGTGCAGGCCGTCGAATACACCGGCACGCCGGACACGATCACCATCCGCGCCCGCGCAGCGAACCTGCTGGACACGTTGCGCGGCCTGCGCGATCAGTCCTGGCATGACACCACCGTCGGCGCGATCGTCACGAGCGTGGCCAAGCGCAACGGCATCGAGGCATCGATCGACAAGGCGGTCGCGGCCCGCAAGGTCAAGCATGCCGACCAGCTCAGCGAGTCCGATGCGTCGTTCCTGCGCCGTCTCGCGCAGACCTACGATTGCATCTGCACCGTGAAGAGCGGAAAGCTGCTCTTCAGCCAGGCGCGCGCCGCGCGCACGCCGAGCGGCAAGCAGCTGCCGCCGGTCACCATCGTCCGCGTCGACGGCGACCAACACCGATGGAGCCGCGCCGATCGCGATTCGTACAGCGGCGTGCGCGCCATGTACACCAACATCAAGACGGGAAACCGCAGCGCGGTCGTGGCCGGCATCAGCGGGCGCGCCAAGGAACTGCGCACGACGTTCGCGAGCCGCGAGGATGCGCTCGCCGCAGCGCGTGCCGAATGGCTGCGCATTCAGCGCGGCATCTTCGCTTTCGAGATCACGCTCGCCTATGGCCGGGCGGATCTCACGCCGCAGCGGCCCGTGCGGGTAGCCGGCTACAAGCCGCAGATCGACGCAACGCCGTGGATCATCACCTGCATGCGACACACGCTCGACGGCGGCGGCTATGCAAGCCAGATCACGCTGGAGACCGAGCAGGCCGAAGGGGTCGAAGGCCAGGAAGGTGCTGGGGAAGAATGAAAAGTAAAACTTTTTTCAAGCCAAGGTCAATCGGACCATCAGAGTTGTGGCTCACAGCGCACGGCCAGAAGCGTAATGAGGTGCGAAATCCGCCCGGCAATGAGGTCGCACTCTGCGGCTCTCCTCCGTCGGCGTAGTGTTCCCATGCCGATAAGCATGGGCGCAAAATTAGAGGCTGCTATAGCCGAAATGATAATCCATAAGTCCATCCCAAGTCTGCTTCCCGCGAAAAGGAGTGATTTGAGCGAGGGGCTGCACTTCTTTTAAATACAGTTTGGATTGCTCAAGAAAATGTTCGGGGACAGAATATTCAGAAAGATTCTTAAAGACATCATCATGCCCGAACACTTTTTCCAGATAGACGCGGGCACGCTGAAGCTTTCGATACCACGCTGCAACAGCATCATCCTTAACATCGTCAGGCACTGCTTCTGTAGGATGAAGGAGAGCCCCGCCGTGCGCAAGAACGTTACGCAATACAAATAGCACTTCAACTGCTTCTCTCGGTGCCGGCGAGATTTGTTTGTCAAACTCTACATTTGCCCAGAGTGCGTACTGCTCCTTCAGCTTTGTCCAGCCTCCTTGACCGTCTACTTCCATTTGAAATCGGAAAAGCAAAATCTCCATCGGCCCTTTACTAGTCCGCCCTTGTGATATTCCCAATTTAACCTGCTCTTCAACTTCATCCCAAATCTTCTCAGACAAGGCGCTTCGCAAAGCACCTTCGACAATTGAAGCGTTGAGATTCAGCAATGCCAAAGAGTATCTGTAGTTTCCATAATTCTGAGAGAGTCGGACTTTCCCGCCTTCGCTAATGGGATCGTGCGGCTTCTGTTTTTGCTTGTATTCGAGCGCAAGACGCTCGTAGGCCTGAAGCAAGCTAAAACTGGTCTCAAAGCCCTTGAAGTGCATATGATGATTTTCTTATTAAGAAATACAAAATTCGTCCTTTTGCCGATTTATTAAACAAGACTTGATCGGCAATCAAACCATGCCTCTGAACGCGGCCTCATCAATAACCGCGATGCCGTGCGCCTCGGCCTGCGCAAGCTGCTGTCGGCCTGCCAAATTTCCGGTCACCACGTAGTCGACCGTGCGACTGATCCTGACGCGGACATCCATGTCTGCAGCTTCAGCCAATTCCGCGAGTTCGGCATACTGGTTCGCGCCGAAGCCTGCGAAGAAAATCGAAGTCTGCCAACCGGGCCGACGCACGCGGCCAGCTTCTTCTTGCTCAGCAACAAAGCTGCTGACCTCAAGCGACCTTGCCGGGCGACCGAGGCGTCGATACATCTCTGCTGGAGAAACCAGCTCGCCGGTGGCCATGATCGTCACCTGCCCCTGAATTCTGTCCAAGCGGAAGGTTCGAGACGCACGCGCCTCGCTGCAATGACCTTCGACGTACTCATCGTGACCTTCGAAGCCGTGACGCTCGACTCGAACGGTCCGGCGACCCTCGGAACCGTCCGACTTGCGATAAGCGAATGCGACGGTGTTTTCCGCTGAACGGTCCTTGGGCTTCTGTTGCGGCGCAGCGGCTAGAGGAAGAGGCGGAGCTGCCCGCTTGGCGACTTCGTCCGGCACGGCTGGGGCCTTCTTTAGGCTCGTCGGGAATTCGTGCGCCGTCACTCGCCAGTACGCGAAGAGCACCACGAGGACGGCGAAGAGGAAGGCAAGCCGATCGACGAGCGCTATCCCCTCCGCGGCTCCCATGGCCAACGTCAGCAACGCAAGTGCAGCGGCAACGCCCCCCGACGCGGCAGCGAGGAAATGGGCAGGAAGCGAGCGCCAGCCGCGCCGAGAAAGCGCTGCACGGGTGCGACGCCAACCCCAGGTGCAACCTGCGACCGTCACAAGCAAGAACGTCAGCGCCCAAGCGGTTCGCATTCGGCAGTCCCTAATCCGCCGCGTCGGGTGCGGCATCCCTCATCGTTATCAGCACCCAACGCACGAGCGTTGTGACCGCCCACCCCCAACTACCCGTTGGCCCTCTTCGGCTGCGGTTGCGCGAGCGCATCAAGAACGCTGCGCGCAGCTGCGCGTCCTCGTTCATCGGCCGCGCCGTAGTTGTCCAAAAGCGCAGCTTCTTCGCGAGTCACTTCGCGCATCACGGTTTCCCCCGCCGCGTCACCATCCTGCTGGCCAGCTTCAACGGAAGCCCTGGCACGCCGGGCTCGGACTCCCGTCACCAGATAGGCGACATCGACGCCGAGCGCAGCGATGCGCTCCAGATAGGCGGCATCCGGCGAGCGGTGGCCGTTCTCATAGTTGGACTGTGAGTTCAAGCCAACACCGCCAGCCTTCGCCATCGCGGCCTGAGAAAGCCGCAGCCGGTCGCGCTCGGCTTTCAAGCGTTCAGAAAAATCAGGCATCCGCCCCCAACGCCCGCGCACCTCGGGCACCCACTGCACACACGAAATCGCATCGGAACCCACACGAAACCGCACAAATCGTTTGACACATGCGGTTTCGTGGGTGTAAATTCCGCCGCGCACACACATTAAACCGTTCGGGATATTAAACGCATGGCTCACACCGCCCGCCGCCGTGGTCGCCCGCAGCTAGCTCCGGAAAACCGCCTCGTCAACGAAGCGCCGATCGCCATGCGTCTGGCCCCTGCCGAAAAAGAGCGCACCCAGCAGTACGCCGCGCAGGAAGGCCGATCCCTCGGCAACTTCGCGCGCCTCGTCTACCTCAAGGGCCTCGACCAGTACGAAGCCGAGCGCGCCCGCACCGGCGCCGCTACCGCCTAACCCGCACCACCAGCCACACACCTCCTTTGCCCGAAGGAATTTCAACGATGTACCCCGACAACAAGCGCCTCCGCGACAAGCGTCTCACCGTGCGTTTCGACGACTACGAGGAAAAGCTACTGCGCGCGCTGGCCAACTACCTGGGCGAGCAGCCGACCACGCTCGTTCGCGAGTTGGCGCTCCGTCAGGCAGAAGAACTGCTCGGAGTGAGCCGCGAGCCGATGGCTGACGGCTCCGTGAGTCTGCCCCGCGCCGCGGGTTAAAGCCAGTCGCCAAATCGAGGCGCAGAGCCTGCCGCAACACCGCCGAATGGCAGACAAAAAGATGACGTGTCACCAGATCGACCTTAACGACGCCGAGCACGCGATGCTCGACCGGGTGCGTCGTGCCAAGGGTCTGGACACCATCGCGGACACCGTCGTCTGGCTCGCCAAGGCGCGTTTGCGCAAGGGCGTCGAGAACATCACCGGCCGCCGCCGCGGCCCGCGCTTGGTCGCATCAGGGGGGAAGTCGAAATGACCGCATGCGATCACGATCAGGCGGCCGACGCCAGCAACCGCTACATGCGGATCACCATCGAGTGCCCGCACTGCGGCACGCGCTGCGTCGCCGTCGACAGCCGCGCCATGAGCAAGACCATGCGCGAGATCACCTATCGCTGCCGCAACTGGGCATGCGGGTTCACGGGGGTCGCAACGCTCGAATTCCAGCGCGTGCTGGTGCTCTCCAGCATCCCCGCGGCAGACGTTTCGCTGCCGCTCTCGCGCCACATCAAGCGCGGCCAGTTGGCTCTGCAGCTGGCGGACGAAGGCAACGTCGCCGACGACGAAGCCGCGTACCTCGCGAACCTGCACACGCCCATCAGCGACTGGGGCACCGGCAGCGCCATGCCGGCGGCCCCGCCGGACTGATCTAGTCCCGCGCCCCTCGGCGCGCCTGCCCCCACCACGCAACCGCCACGCGCCTTTTTCAAGGCGTGCGGCCCTTCTCACGCCTTTTTCGCCCTGGAGTCGCTGTCATGTCCACCAACGCCCGCCGCTATAGCCCCGCCACTGAGCGCATCAAGGTGCCGACGCTGCCGAAGATCACCCGCGAGGAATCGGAGCGCCTGCCGCTGCTCGATCGCGTGCTGCTGCAGGAGCACACGCGCCATGCGCACCGGCTGGCCGAGATCCGCCGCGTGGCCGACAAGCTGGCCGACCTGGACCCGATCGTCCGCGCCGCCAAGGCCGACGGTGCAGACATCGACGTCAACGCCCTGACCACCGGGTACGGCCGCTATGGAGCGGCGGAAGAGTACAGCCGCAACGGCGTGCAGCCCGTGGTCCTGAAGACACACGACGGCTTCATCAGCTACCGCAATCCCGCCGTGCAGAACGCCGTGGCCAACGCGCTGTTGCGCGCCGGCTGGCGCATCGTGCACGTCAGGGCTGAGGGAAGCCCGATCACGCGGGATCAACTGGTCTTCATGCGTGGCCGTCGGGCAGTGGAAACGACATGCCTGCGCGAGTGGGTCGCTGAGGCGATCGAGGCCGGCCACATCACAGCCGCCACGCATGGGAAGCACCCGGCGCAGGACACCGGCACGCCGCTGAATGCGGGCCTTGCCGGCGACGCGCGTGCCGCCTGCGCTCCCTGACGCATGCCCGCCGAGCCACCAGAGCACCCAGCGCCCAGCGGTCCACCCGAGCCAATCGTCTACATCCCCGATGGCAAGCCGAACCCCTTCTATGCCAGGCACGCCGCGCGTCTCGCAGAGCTGCGAGAAGAGTTCGCGCGCGGCACATGCAGCGCCAGAAACATCGTCGCCGCAGAACGCGAGTGGGAGGGTATCTCCGAGCGCTCGCGCGCAATGCTGCTCTTCTGGGCCGGCTACGACGTCGACGGCATCCGCGTGGCCGTCAAGCGCGCATGGCGCGAGCTGCCGCCTCTTGAACGCACTGCCGTCAGCGACGCCATCCGCGAGCTGCAGAGCGAGCTGCGCACGGTCTTCGCGCTGACCTTGTAGGCCACACCATGCGCGTCGTCGTCACCCGCCACACCAAGCCCGATCCGGTCTTCTGGATGCGGAAGAGGTCCAGCCTCCCGCACGACCAGCACGTTGCGAAAGTGGCGCGGGGGATGGACGCGCGACTACGCGGCGGACTGCCGCCGCAGTGGGCGCCGGCCTTCGATCTCATCATGCCGCTCAAGCCGACCGTACGCGCCATCGGCGGCGACTGGCTGAGCTGGAACCTCGCGCGTGTCGACGCGATGCGTGCTTTCGAGCACGAGCACAAAGACATCCTCCATTGGGCCGTCGGCGATTCCGAGGTCTGCGCCCGCGCCCGCCGCTGCGCAAGCACCATCGACGACATGCTCAACGGGCACTCGATGCCAATGAGCCTGCAGGACCGGCTCGACGTGGTGCTCGACTACTGCGAGCGCCTCGGCGTCGACAAGCCCAACGCGAAGACGCCCGAGGGTCTGATCGCCCGCGGCCTCAACGAACAGTGGTGGCGGCGCGCGCTGCGCCGCAAGGTCGCGCGCACTGTGGAGCACGCGGCCATCAAGCTCGCCGTCGTCCATCACAAGAACGGCGGCTATGCGAGTGACGAAGCGTGCCGACGCCGCGTCGACCAGAACAAGCGCAATGCCGAACTGCTGGCCCGCGTGAAGATGCGCAACGAAGCCGGCCAGGTCTACAGCTTGGCCGAGCTGGCGGCCCTGTCGCCCAGCAACCGCGACATCCGCCGCGGCGAGCTGATGACGCGCATTCGCGGCTGCGAGGAATTCGCCGATGCCAACGGGCATCACGGTCTCTTCTTGACGCTGACGTGTCCAAGCCGCTTTCACGCCGTGCTGTCGGGCGGAAAGTCGCGCTGGGCCAAGCCGACACGCAACGGCAAGTACGAGGGCGAGTCGCCGCGCGACGCACAGCAGTGGCTGTGCGGCATGTGGGCCAAGGCCCGCGCCAAGATGGCACGCAAGGGCGTGGCCGCCTATGGCTTCCGCGTGGCCGAGCCGCATCACGACGGGTGCCCGCACTGGCATGCGCTGCTGTGGTTCCACACGCCCGAGGATGCGCAGCTCGCGAAAGACATCATCAGCGGCTACTGGCTGAGCGATGCGGGGGATGAGCCCGGCGCCGTGCGCAACCGCTGCAAGTTCATCGCGATGACACGCGGCGGCGCCGCCGGCTACGTCGCGAAGTACGTGGCCAAGAACATCGGCGCCGAGGACGGCGGCGACGCTGGCGTCGGTCAGCACACCGACACCATCGACGGCTTCGAGCACGTGATGGACACCCGCGAGTTCAAAGGCTGGCAGCGCGTCGACGCCTGGGCCAGCACCTGGGGCATCCGTCAGTTTCAAGCGATCGGCCAGCCGAGCGTGACGGTGTGGCGCGAAATGCGGCGCATCACCAAGGACCAGATCGAACACGCGCAGCTGCGCCTCGACTTCGGCGACAGCGCGGCCATCAAAGCATGGTGGGCCTGCCACAAGCAAGGCGCGATCCAAGCCTCATGGGAGGGCTACGTGCGCGCGCAAGGCGGCATGTGTCGCAAGCGCCGCGACTGGATGCTGCGCGCCGCGGTTCGTGTGACCGAGGGCAGCACGAACTGCTACGGCGAGACCATCGACCGCAAGGCTGTCGTCGGCGTCGAAACGCGCGTCGGGCACTGGCTCGTGAGCCGCCGGCAGGCGTGGCTTTCCTGCGCCGGCGAAGCCGCGCAGGACAAGGGCCAGCGCGAAGCGCTGGGCCGCCCTTGGACTCGTTTCAATAACTGTACGGTCCGCCTCACGGGCGAGCCGCAAAAACTGCTGATGCGCGGCGGCGAGGCTTGGCCCGAGGCCTTCGACACCCTCGAAATCGAGGCCCCCGAGCCGCCGAAGCCCACCACGCCGGCACCGGCCGAGCAGATTCACGACATCGAAGGCGAGCGCACCACGTTCCGCATGCCTCGGTGCGTCCAGATCACGCCCGCCGCACCCGTGGCCAGCACCGCCAACAGCCTCGACGCGCTGCTCGCGCGCATGAAGGCCTTCGCTCCGCACATGAGCGAGCTGGGCGCCGGCGGCCAATGAATCCCCCCACCAGCTCAACCACCAACCGGAGCCGCATCACCATGCCACGCACCAGCACTGCCGCCGTCGTTCCGATCGCGCAGCACAAGCCCTACGTTCCCCCGATGGCGCACAAGGTGCACATCACCGCGCCCTACCTGCCGGCCTGCGCCACCGACGTGGCCGCCACCATCGAGCGCGTGCGCAATCTGCTCGCGAGCCAGGCGGCCAGCCGGCGCAAGCCGCGGCGCGCCGGCGCCCGTCCCGAGTCGCAGGCCGACATGTTCCCGTCGACCGCCCTGCGCGTCGTTGAGGTGCCGCGGAGGAAGGCGGCATGAACGCGCACCGTCTGAACCATCACGACATTCAGGCCGTGAAGACCTTCGAAGCGCGCGCCGAGCGCAAGGCACGCGCGAAGAGGTTCGCGGATCGCATCGCCGTCGTGGCCAGCGCGCTGATCGTGCTGGCGCTGCTGGTCCCGAGCATCTTGGGATGGGCGACGCGATGAGTGCCGCACGGCGCACGCCGCCGACTTTGACGCACCGCGAGCGCGGCCTCGTCGACGCGCTCGGGCGCGCGCGCTCGCTGCTTGCCACTGTCGAGGGGCAATACACCGGCGAGTTCCAACAACGCATTCGAGACGTCGTTGAGCTGTCGCGGCTTCTTCTGTCTGAGGCTACCGGTGCATTCGATGGAGAGGCGCGCGCCGTGCGACACACGCCGGGCGGCCAGTGCGACGAGTGCGAAGGGTTTTGTTTGGTGCGCACCGCGCAGCACACGACGGCACCGCTGGCGGACCGCGAGCGCGCGATCCTCGGCGCGCTCAAGGTCATCAAGTCGAACCTGCTGCATCAGCGCCGTTTCGGTTCCGAGTCGCTTGGCGCGTGGCGCATGAGCGCGACGAATGCCGAGGCTGACATCGAAGAAGTCATAGCCAGGGCGGCTGGGAGCGGCGCATGAACGCGCTCTCCTTCTTCGTCGGCCTGATCGTTGGCACGTTCATCGGCGTTGCAGTGATGTGCCTGATGCGCGTGGCTGGGAGCGAGAGAGTGGAGGGGACGGACTGATGTTCGGCGTTCGCTTCTTCAAGCTCAAGCCACCGCCCGAGGTCGACTTCCTGCTGCGGCTGGTTGGAACTACCGATCTGCTGCTGCTCGCCGACATGTTCGCAGAGGCACGCGACCAGTTCGGCGACCTTCGACTGATGGACGCGGTCAACGCGCGCATGCAAGAGCTGATCGCTCGCACTGCGAAAGGATCGCGCGCGTGAACGCATCGACCATCACCATCATGGCCGTGTCGCCGCTTTGCGTCGGCCACGGGACGCCGATGAGGTCATCGCTGGCCACTCCGTTTCGAGCATGCGAGCTGTGCATGCACTCGATGTCGGAGCGGCAGCAGCTGCTCTGCGACAGCGCCGCGACGCGCCTCGCCGGCGGTCCGCAACCCGTCGACGTCGCGCGCTCGACGTTCGGCAGCTGTGGCCCGAATGCTCGGCACCTCGACATGCCGGCCTGGCACTGAGGTCCCCACTGCAATGGCCTCGCCACTCGATCCCACCGAACAGCAGCTGCGCGATGCGTGCGCGCGCATGGCGCAGCGCTTCGGATGGACCGATGGCTTTGACGTCGTGATGCAGGACGCGCGCCGTGGTCGCCTTGTGCGACTTGCAGTCGCGCACCCGAGCGCCGCCGACCTTGCCACAGCGCATGCATCGCGCTCCCGCGCGCGGCCCACCTTCCAGCCGCCTCCCGCTGGCGTGCCCTTCCTCGATCGCAAACGCGCTGCCTCGGGCGAGCGCGACGACGACTGAATTTTTCACCTCAACCGCTGAGACTATGACCACCAAGCCAACTCCCACGTTCATCGGCGTCGACCTCGGGCACGAGCGAGACATCTCCTTCGCCTGTGCATTGCCGCCCGTGCATCGCGTCTATGTCGCTGGGCCGATGACCGGCTACGCCGAACTCAACTTCCCGGCGTTCCAGACCGAGGCCGCCGCACTGCGCGCCGCCGGGCTGTTCGTCATCAACCCCGCCGAGATCAACGTCGACCCCAGCGCCGGCTGGAGCGCATGCATGCGCGCCGACATCGCGCAGCTCGTGACCTGCGACCGCATCCATCTGCTGCCCGGCTGGTCGCGAAGCACGGGCGCAACGCTGGAGCATCACATCGCGCGCGCGCTGGGCCTGGTCGTCACGCTGGCCGAAGGCGCCGAAGCCACTGTGCAGGAGGCGCGGCAGTGAACAGCACCATTGAAATCCTGCATGGCCACCTGTTTTGCGGCCTGGGCGGCGGAGCCAAGGGCTTCAACGCGGCGAGGCCGAAGCTCGGGATGCAGCGCGCACGCTTCCGCTGCGCCGGCGGCATCGACAACGACGCCGCGGCAATCCGAGACTTCACGCGCGCCGCGGGCGTGGCCGGCACCGTGCTGGATATGTTCGACCGCGATCAATACATCGCGTTCCATGGCGTGCAGCCTCCCGCCGACTGGCGCGAAGCCACGCCGGCGGACATACACGCGGCCTTCCATCACGAGCGGCCGCACATCGTTTTTCTCTCGGCCCCCTGCAAGGGCTTCAGCGGCCTGCTCGCGGAGGGCAAGAGCAAGACCGAAAAATATCAGGCGCTCAACCGCTTGACGTTGCGCGGCATCTGGCTGCTGCTCGAAGCGTACAAGGATGACCCGGTCGAGTTGCTGCTCTTCGAGAACGTGCCGCGGATCGCGACGCGTGGCCGCCATCTGCTAGATCAGATCGGCGACCTGTTGCGCGCCTATGGCTATGCGGTCGCGGAGACCACGCACGACTGTGGCGAGCTGGCCGGCCTGGCACAGAGCAGGAAGCGATTCCTGCTGGTGGCTCGCCACGTCGGCAAGGTCGCGCCGTTCCTCTACGAACCGGCGAAGAAGTCGCTGCGCGCCGTAGGCGACGTGCTGGGCCGCATGCTGCTGCCTGGCGATCTGCGCGCCGGCCCGATGCACCGCGTTCCGTCGCTCCAGTGGAAAACGTGGGTTCGGCTCGCGTTCGTGCGAGCCGGCGGCGACTGGCGAAGCCTGAACGGCTTGGCTGTGGAGGACGGCTACCTGCGCGACTACGCGATCGCGCGGCAGCTGCCGGCGGCGGCGGTCGCGGTTGATGACATTCGCTTCGTGCAGTCGCACCTGTGGAAGGATGGTCAGGCGCTGGGCGTTCGGCGGTGGGAAGACAGCACCGGCGCGATCGCTGGTCAACAGGGCCCGCTTCAGGGTGCCTACAGCGTGGCCGATCCTCGCCATGCCGGGCCTGCGAAGCATTCGAACGAGTTCCGCATCGTTGACTGGGGCGGAGCATCCAATGCAGTGACCAGTGCGCACGGCACCGGGCAGGCAGTGGCGGACCCGCGGCCGGGCTGGGAACGCCACAGCAACAACCTCGTCGTCGAAGACTGGGAAGCATCTTCGCGCGCTGTCATCGCAGGGGGGAAGGGCGTGCAGGGCGGATGGCTCTCGGTAGCTGACCCCCGGCCGGACATGCACCGCTCCGCGGGCGATGCCTACCTGACGGGGGGCCACTACGGTGTCATCGCGTGGGAGGGCCTGAGCGGCGCAGTTAGCGCGTCGGCATGCCACGACAACGGCAGATGGAGCGTTGCCGATCCAAGGCCGATGCCAGCGCAGGCCGAGAAGATGGTGTGCCGCATCGAGGCGCTGGACGGTACATGGCACCGGCCCTTCACCACGCTGGAGCTTGCCGCACTGCAGTCGCTGGTCGATCCCGAGGAACAGCTCGAACTCGACGGGCTGAGCGATCAGGCCTGGCGCGAGCGCATCGGCAATGCTGTCCCGCCAGCAGCGGCAACGGCGATCGCCGAGGAGATGGGGCGTACGCTCATGCTCGCGTGGAGCGGCGAGACCTTCGCGC
The DNA here is from genome assembly GCF_025376855.1 of Variovorax endophyticus. Lineage (NCBI taxonomy): Bacteria > Pseudomonadati > Pseudomonadota > Betaproteobacteria > Burkholderiales > Comamonadaceae > Variovorax > Variovorax endophyticus. The sequence continues at coordinate 97,351 of NZ_JAHUTH010000020.1, read as the reverse complement.
TCGGCAGCACGCCGATATGGGTGCGCAATGTCGCTGTCGCGCTGAGCCTGCCCGGAGGTGCCACGCAATGAAGAGCCGCCCGGCATTCAGCCTTGACCGCCGCTGCAGCGCTGCCATGCGCCGCATCGATGCCTTCATCGATGAGCGGGTTGAGGCGGAGAAAGCACACGTCGCGTCTGACTTTCAGCGGCTGCGCCGCGCGCGTGGACTTCCACCGATCGCGCTTGCCGGCTGGAAGCACTACCGCATGCCCGAGCGATTCGCCTGCCCGGAGTGCGGCGGCCGCGTTGCCATCGAGGTGGACGAATGGAGCGAGGCCACCGGCATTCCTTCCGCTGGCGGCGTGCGAGTCTTGTGCATCGCCGAAGAGGACGAACTCGATCGTGCGATGCAGGCGGGCGATGATCTGACATGGATGCACCGCCACTGGCAAGACCTCGGATGGATGGGTTTGATTCGACGCGTCGAGCGGTTCTGCGCTTCTTCGGTGCGCGTGGTCGAGGAGGCCAGCCGGTGAAAGAACGAGCTGTGCCGGCCCGAAATCCGGGCGCGGCTACCATGCGCCACCCAGCAGACCGCGCCGCCGCTCGTTCTCGGCTGGTCGAAATCATCGCCCGTCAACTCGTCAACCAGACCATCCAAGAACGACATGCGAACCTGCCTGTACGCCCGATACAGCACTGACAACCAGAGCCAGAACAGCATCGAGGACCAGCTACGCGCGTGCCGCGAGCGCGCTGCTCGCGAGGGCTGGACGATCGCGATGGTCCACGCCGACGAAGGCATCAGCGGCGCGACGCCTGTGGCTCTGCGCGCTGGCGGAAAGGCATTGCTGGCCGACGCGCTGGCCGATCGGTTCGACGTCTTGATCGTCGAAGGGCTCGACCGCATCACCCGCGACCTGGCGGAGCAAGAGCGCACCGTCAAGCGACTGGAGCACCGAGGCATCCGCCTTATTGGCACCGCAGACGGCTACGACACCCAGGCCGCCGGCCGCAAGGTGATGCGCATCGCGCGCGGGCTGGTGAACGAGCTGTACCTCGATGACCTACGCAAAAAAACTCACCGCGGCCTGCAGGGACAGTTCGAGCGCGGTATGGCCGCGGGCGGACGGACCTACGGATACACCAGCGTGCCGGTCGAGGGTGGCCACCGCATCGTGATCGACGAAGAGCAGGCGAAGCATGTGCGCTGGATCTACGAGCAGGTTGCCGCCGGCGTCACGCTGCGCAGCATCGTCTACACGTTGAACGCTCAAGGCGTGCCGAGCCCGCGCGGCAACGGCTGGGCCGCCAGCGCATTGGTGGGCAATGCCAAGATGGGCGACGGCCTGCTCAACAATGAGATCTACATCGGCCGCCTCGTGTGGAACAGGCGCCAGTGGCTCAAGGACCCGGACACGGGGAAGCGCCTACCGGTGGCGAGGCCTCGCGAAGAATGGCTCGTGCGCGAATCGCCGGACCTGCGCATCATCGACCAGGCGCTTTGGGACCAGACCCGCCCGAACGAACTCAAGCGCGGCAATCCGACACGCGGCCGCCCGCATGGCACGCTGTTCGGTGGCCTGCTCCGCTGCGACGCGTGCGGCGGTCCCATCACGGCGATCAATGGGAGCCGATACGGCTGCAGCGCGCACAAAGACAAGGGACCGACCGCGTGCGGCAGCTCGGCAACCTGGCGCCGGACCGATGTCGACCAGCGCCTGCTGGCAGAGCTGCGCGAGGATCTGCTCAGCCCGGAAGCACTCGCCGAGGTTCAGACCACCGTCAAGCGCCTGCTGGCCGAGCTGGATGGCGGGCAGGAGCGTGCGCAGGCGGCCGCTCGCCGGCGCGGCGTTGAGCTCGACCGCGAGATACAGCGCATCGTGGATGCCATCGTCGCCGTTGGCGCAAGCGAGGCACTGGCGGCACGCCTTCGCGATGCGGAGCTCGAGCGGAAGACTTTGCAGGCCACGCTGGAACAGTCGCCCGCGCCGCTGGCCAGCGCCGGCGAGATCGCTGCGCGCTACCGGCAGCTGGTCATGAACCTGAAGGAGACGCTGAGCGGCGATGCGACCACTGTGTCGCAGGCCAGGCCCGTCATCGCGGGCCTGCTCGGCTCGGTCACGCTGCTGCGTGACGCGGACACCGGCGAGAGCTGGGCCCGAATGAAAAATCCCGCCGAGCAACTGCTCGTAGCAGCTGCTGGCGGGACGTCTCTAATGATGGTTGCGCGAGCAAGATTTGAACTTGCGACCTTTGGGTTATGAGCCCAACGAGCTACCAGGCTGCTCCATCGCGCGGCAAGAGATAAATTATAGCACTTATTCCGCGGCGTTCTGCTCGGTGGCAGCAACTTCGCTCACTTCAGGGCGATCGACGAGTTCGACCAGCGCCATCGGCGCGTTGTCGCCCACGCGGAAACCCATCTTGAGGATGCGGGTGTAGCCACCGGGACGCGCGGCGAAGCGCGGGCCCAGTTCGCCGAACAGCTTCACGACGGAGTCGCGGCTGCGCAGGCGGTCGAAGGCCAGGCGCTTGTTGGCGACGGTGGGCTTCTTGGCGAGCGTGATCATCGGCTCGATGACGCGGCGCAGTTCCTTGGCCTTGGGGACCGTGGTCTTGATGACTTCGTGCTCGATGAGCGAGTTCATCATGTTCTGCAGCATCGCGAGGCGGTGCGAGCTGGTGCGGTTGAGTTTGCGGAGTCCGTGTCCGTGACGCATGGTGCTTTCCTTTGCTTTTTGAAGAACGGGCAGCCGTGTCAGGTACTGCCCGGTGCACTGGCCCTTTTCAGAGGGCCGTTAAAAAAATCAACGCTTGTCGAGGCCGGCCGGCGGCCAGCTTTCGAGCTTCATACCCAGGGTCAGGCCGCGCGAGGCGAGCACTTCCTTGATTTCGTTGAGCGACTTGCGACCCAGGTTCGGGGTCTTGAGCAGCTCGTTCTCGGTACGCTGGATCAGGTCGCCGATGTAGTAGATGTTTTCGGCCTTCAGGCAGTTGGCCGAACGCACGGTGAGCTCGAGCTCGTCGACCGGGCGCAGCAGGATCGGGTCGAACTGCTGTGCGCTGCGCGGTGCCGGGGCATCGAAGGCGGCCAGTTCGCCGCCTTCGAGCTGCGCGAACACGGCGAGCTGCTCGACCAGGATCTTGGCCGAGGCGCGCACGGCGTCTTCGGCGGTGATCGCGCCGTTGGTCTCGATTTCGACCAGCAGCTTGTCGAGGTCGGTGCGCTGTTCGACGCGGGCGCTTTCGACGGTGTAGCTCACGCGCTTCACGGGCGAGAACGAAGCATCGAGAACGATGCGGCCGATCGACTTGGTCGGCTCGTCCGCATAGCGGCGCATCGTGCCGGGCACGTAGCCGCGGCCCTTCTCGACCTTGATCTGCATGTCGAGCTTGCCGCCTTGCGACAGGTGGGCGATCACGTGGTCGGGATTGATGATCTCGACGTCGTGCGGGGTCTGGATGTCCGATGCCAGGACCGCGCCTTCGCCGTCCTTGCGCAGGCTCAGCGTGACTTCATCGCGGTTGTGGAGCTTGAACACCACGCCCTTGAGGTTCAGCAGGATGTTGACGACGTCTTCCTGCACGCCATCGATCGACGAGTACTCGTGCAGAACGCCGGCGATCGTGACTTCGGTGGCCGAATAACCGACCATGGACGACAGCAGCACGCGACGCAGCGCGTTGCCGAGCGTGTGGCCGTAGCCGCGCTCGAAAGGCTCGAGCGTCACCTTGGCCTTGTTGGCCGCGAGTTGCTCGACCTGGATGGTCTTGGGTTTCAGCAGGGTGGTTTGCATGCAGACTTCCTCTCAATACCCCCGGCTCGTTACACCGGTAAGGCTGGTGAAGCGCCTGGCCCGCAGCGCGCGTGCGGCACGAACCAGGAACGGGAACAACAAAAACAGGACTCCCGCCGCCGCTTGCGCGGTGCGGGAGTGGAAATCAACGCGAATACAGTTCGACGATCAGCGATTCGTTGATGTCCGCGGCGAACTCGTCGCGGTCCGGGACCTTCTTGAAGGTGCCTTCGGCCTTGTCGGCATTCACGTCGACCCAGCCGGGGATACCGACTTGCTGGGCGAGTTGCAGCGCTTCGACGACGCGGTTCTGCTTCTTCGACTTCTCGCGCACGGCGATCACGTCGCCGGTCTTCACCAGGTACGACGGGATGTTGACCGACTGGCCGTTCACCGTGATCGCCTTGTGCGACACGAGCTGGCGCGCTTCGGCGCGGGTCGAGCCGAAGCCCATGCGGTAGACGACGTTGTCCAGGCGCGACTCGAGCAGGAACAGCAGGTTGGCGCCGGTGTTGCCACGGCGGCGATCGGCTTCTTCGAAGTAGCGGCGGAACTGCTTCTCGAGCACGCCGTACATGCGCTTGACCTTCTGCTTCTCACGCAGCTGCAGACCGTAGTCCGAGGTGCGCTGACCCGAGGTGCGGCCATGCTGGCCGGGCTTGGAGTCGAACTTGGCCTTGTCCTGGATCGAGCGGCGGGCGCTCTTCAGGAACAGGTCGGTGCCTTCGCGGCGGGAGAGTTTGGCCTTGGGGCCGAGGTAGCGTGCCACGTCTTTTCCTTTGTTTGCTGCCGCAGTCGCCTGCGGGAGCCATCGACAACAGAGCGCCGATGGCGGTGGGCTTAGTTAAAAAACAAATGCGCAGCCGCTTTGAAACGGCTGCGCCTGAGGGGGCTGACGCTCAGATGCGACGACGCTTCTGGGGGCGGCAGCCGTTGTGCGGAACGGGCGTCACGTCGGCAATGGAATTGATCCGGATGCCGAGCGCAGCCAGTGCGCGCACCGACGATTCGCGACCGGGGCCGGGGCCCTTGATCTCGACGTCGAGGTTCTTGATGCCTTGTTCGACAGCAGCACGGCCGGCCACTTCCGAAGCGACCTGCGCGGCGAACGGGGTCGACTTGCGCGAGCCCTTGAAGCCCTGGCCACCCGACGAAGCCCACGACAGGGCGTTGCCCTGGCGATCGGTGATCGTGATGATGGTGTTGTTGAACGAGGCGTGCACGTGGGCGATGCCGTCCGCAACGTTCTTGCGAACCTTCTTGCGAACGCGCTGTGCGGCGTTGTTGGCAGGAGCTTTAGCCATGCTGTTTCAATCCTTACTTCTTCAGGGACTGCGCTGCCTTGCGCGGACCCTTGCGGGTGCGGGCATTGGTGCGCGTGCGCTGGCCGCGCATCGGCAGGCCGCGACGATGACGGAAGCCGCGGTAGCAGCCGATGTCCATCAAGCGCTTGATGTTCATCGTCGTCTCGCGGCGCAGGTCGCCTTCGATCGTGAACAAGGCGATCTGGTCGCGGATCTTCTCGAGATCGGCGTCGGTCAGATCCTTGATCTTCTTCGAATATTCGATGCCGCTCGCTTCGCAGATCTGACGGGCGCGGGTGCGACCGATACCGAAGATGGCGGTCAGGCCGATCTCAGCGTGCTTGTGCGGCGGAATGTTGATGCCAGCAATACGTGCCATGTGCGTCCTCTAATACTCTTTGATCAACCCTGGCGCTGCTTGTGGCGCGGGTCGGTACAGATCACGCGCACCACACCCTTGCGGCGGATGATCTTGCAATTACGGCAGATGGTTTTGACCGAAGCCGAAACTCTCATTTCACTCTCCTAAATCTCTGTTCAACCGGCGGGGGGACGGTGCCCTGTGCCTTACGAAGTCTTGAAATTGGCCTTCTTCAGCAGCGACTCGTACTGCTGGGACATCATGTAGTTCTGCACCTGGGCCATGAAGTCCATCGTGACGACCACGATGATCAACAGGGAGGTACCGCCGAAGTAGAACGGAACGTTGTACTTCAGGATCAGGAACTCGGGCAGCAGGCAGACGAAGGTGATGTACACCGCGCCGGCCAACGTCAGGCGAACCAGGATCTTGTCGATGTAGCGCGCCGTCTGGTCACCCGGGCGGATGCCCGGAATGAACGCACCGCTCTTCTTCAGGTTGTCGGCGGTCTCGCGGCTGTTGAACACGAGGGCCGTATAGAAGAAGCAGAAGAACACGATCGCGGCGGCATACAGCAGCACGTAGATCGGCTCGCCCGGGCGCAATGCGCTCGCCACGTCCTTGATCCAGCGGAACCCGCCTTCGCCGGTGCTGAACCAGCCCACCACCGTCGCCGGCAGCAGAATGATCGAGGACGCGAAGATCGGCGGAATCACGCCGGCCATGTTCAGCTTCAGCGGCAGGTGCGACGACTGACCGCCATACACCTTGTTGCCGACCTGGCGCCGCGCATAGTTCACGAGGATCTTGCGCTGGCCGCGTTCGACGAACACCACGAAGTAGGTGACCAGCACCACCACCGCGACGATGAACAGCGCGATGATCACGTTCATGGCGCCGGTACGCACCAGCTCCAGCAGACCGCCGATGGCGTTCGGCAGGCCGGCCGCGATACCCGCGAAGATCAGGATCGAGATGCCGTTGCCCAGGCCGCGTTCGGTGATCTGCTCGCCGAGCCACATCAGGAACATCGAACCGGCCGTCAGGCTCACCATGGCGGTGATGCGGAAGCCGAAGCCGGGCGAGATCACCAGGCCGGCCGACGACTCGAGCGCCACCGCGATGCTGAACGACTGGAACAGCGCCAGACCCAGTGCACCGTAGCGGGTGTACTGCGTGATCTTGCGACGGCCCGCCTCGCCTTCCTTCTTCAATTGCTCGAAGCTCGGAAGCACGTAGGTCATCAGCTGCATGATGATCGACGCCGAGATGTACGGCATGATCCCCAGCGCAAACACCGTGAAACGCGACAGCGCGCCACCCGAGAACATGTTGAACAGGCTCAGGATGCCGCCCTGCTGCCCCTGGAACAACGCCGCGAGCTGGTCGGGGTTGATGCCGGGCACGGGAATGTGCGCGCCGATCCGGTAGACCACGAGCGCGAGCAGCAAGAAGACCAGCCGGCGACGCAGGTCGCCGAACTTGCCCGTCTTTGCGATCGTTGCCGCGTTAGTTGCCACGAGGAGCTTCTTTCAGTCCGAAGGTCTGTCGATCAGGCGACGCTGCCGCCGGCCGCTTCGATCGCGGCCTTGGCACCAGCGGTGGCACCGACGCCCGTCAGCTTGACGGCCTTGGTGAGTTCACCGGTCTTGATGACCTTCACCACCTTGGCGAGCTGGCCCACGAGGCCGGCTTGCTTCAGGGCGAGCACGTCCACTTCGGCCAGGCCGAGCTGCTCGAGAGCGGCCAGCGTGACTTCGGCGTTGAACTTGAGCGATTGCGACTTGAAGCCACGCTTCGGCAGACGGCGCTGCAGCGGCATTTGACCGCCTTCGAAGCCGACCTTGTGGAAACCGCCTGCGCGCGACTTCTGGCCCTTGTGGCCGCGACCCGAGGTCTTGCCCAGGCCGGAACCGATACCGCGGCCGACACGGCGCTTGGCGTGCTTGGCGCCATCCGCCGGCTTGATGCCATTGAGTTCCATGTCAGTCTCTCTTACAGAACTTTGACCAGATAACTGATCTTGTTGATCATGCCGCGCACCGCGGGGGTGTCCTGCAGCTCGCTCACGCTGTTGAGCTTGCGCAGACCCAGGCCACGGACGGTGTCCCGGTGCGATTGCTTGGTGCCGATCGGGCTCTTGACCAGTTGCACCTTCAGGGTTTGTTGTTGCGTCGTCATTTGAATGCTTCCTTCAGCCTTGCAAGAGCTCGCGCTCAGGCGAAGAGTTCTTCGACGGTGAGGCCGCGCTTGGCAGCCACTTCGGACGCGGTCGTCGAGTTCTTCAACCCGTCGAGCGTGGCACGAACCATGTTGTAGGGATTCGACGAACCATGGCTCTTGGCCACGATGTCGGTGATGCCCATGACTTCGAACACGGCGCGCATCGGGCCGCCGGCGATGATGCCGGTACCCTTGGGAGCCGGGTACATCACGACCGTCGAGGCACCGTGGTGGCCCTGCACCTGGTGATGCAGCGTGCCGTTCTTGATCGGCGCCTTGAACAGGTTGCGACGGGCTTCTTCCATCGCCTTCTGCACGGCGGCGGGCACTTCCTTCGACTTGCCCTTGCCCATGCCGACGCGGCCATCGCCGTCACCGACCACGGTCAGCGCCGCGAAACCGAGGATACGACCACCCTTCACCACCTTGGTGACGCGGTTGATCGCGATCATCTTCTCGCGCAGACCGTCCTCGGGGCCTTCGTTCTGCGTTCTTGCCTGAATCTTTGCCATTTTGAATCTCGTGTCCGGTTAGAACTGCAGGCCGGCTTCGCGGGCTGCATCGGCCAGCGCCTTGACGCGGCCGTGGTACGCGAAACCTGCGCGGTCGAAGGCAACCTTCTCGACGCCGGCAGCCTTCGCCTTTTCGGCGATGCGCTTGCCGATGGCCGTGGCCGCAGCGGTGTTGCCGCCCTTGCCCGAGCCGCCGAGCGCGGTACGCACTTCGGCTTCGGCGGTGGAGGCCGTGGCCAGCACCTTCGAGCCGTCGCCGGAGATGACGGTCGCGTAGATGTGCAGGTTGGTGCGGTTCACCGTCAGGCGAGCCACGCCCTGCGTCGCGATGCGGATGCGGGTCTGGCGCGAACGGCGGAGACGCTGTGCTTTTTTGGTCAACATCATTTTGCTGCCCCTTACTTCTTCTTGGTCTCTTTGATCACGATCTTCTCGTCCGCATAGCGGATACCCTTGCCCTTGTAGGGCTCGGGCGGACGAACGGCACGGATCTCAGCGGCCACTTGGCCGACGCGCTGGCGGTCGGCACCCTTGATCACGATTTCGGTCGGGGTCGCGGTGGCCACCGTGATGCCTTGCGGCATGTCGATGTTGACCGGGTGCGAGTAACCGACTTGCAGATTCAGCTTGGAACCCTGGGCGGCGGCCTTGTAGCCCACGCCGATCAGGTTGAGCTTCTTCTCGAAGCCCTTGGTCACACCGACCACCATGTTGTTCACCAGCTGGCGGATCGTGCCGCTCATCGCATTCGCTTCGCGCGAATCGTTGGCGGGCTCGAAGTTCAGCTTGCCGTCCTTGCTGACGACGTTGACCAGTGCGTTGCGCGCGAGGCTGAGCGAACCGCCCGTGCCCTTGACGCTGATCTGGTCTTCCTTGATCTGCACATCCACGCCTTGGGGGATGGCGACCGGCGATTTTCCTACTCGGGACATTTCAGTTTCTCCTCGATGTCTCGGTCAGGCGACGTAGCACAGCACTTCGCCACCGACACCGGAGGCGCGCGCCTTGCGGTCGGTCATCACGCCCTGGGGGGTCGTGACGATCGCAACGCCGAGGCCGTTCTGGACTTGCGGAATGGCCGAGCTGGCCTTGTAGACGCGCAGGCCGGGGCGGCTCACGCGTTCGATGCGCTCGATCACCGGACGACCGGCGTAGTACTTCAGCGAAATCTCGAGCTCGCTCTTGCCGGCTTCGGTCTTGACCTGGAAGCCGTCGATGTAGCCCTCGTCCTTCAGGACTTGTGCGATCGCGATCTTCACCTTGGAAGACGGGACCGACACGGTGGGCTTCGCCACCATCTGCGCGTTGCGGATACGCGTCAGCAGGTCGGCAATGGGATCACTCATGCTCATGTTGTTTGCTCCTGCCTGGCTTACCAGCTGGCCTTGATGACACCGGGGATGTCACCGTTGAATGCCAGTTCGCGGATCTTGGCGCGGGCCAGACCGAATTGACGGAAGGTGCCGCGCGGACGACCGGTGATTTCGCAACGGTTGCGTTGACGCGTGGGGTTCGCGTTGCGCGGGAGCTTTTGCAGTGCCAGGCGGGCGGCTGCGCGCTCTTCTTCGGTCTTCTTGAGGTCGTTCGAGGCGGCCTTCAGTTCGGCGTGCTTGGCGGCGAACTTGGCAACCAGCTTGTCGCGCTTGAGTTCGCGCTGGATCAAAGATGCTTTAGCCACGGATCACCTCAGTTCTTGAACGGGAAACGGAAGCCGGCGAGCAGCGCCTTGGCTTCTTCATCGGTCTTGGCCGTCGTCGTGATGCTGATGTTCAGACCACGCAGGGCGTCGACCTTGTCGTACTCGATCTCGGGGAAGATGATCTGCTCTTTCACGCCGATGTTGTAGTTGCCACGGCCGTCGAATGCACGACCCGAGATACCGCGGAAGTCGCGCACGCGGGGCAGGGCCACGGTGACGAAGCGGTCCAGGAATTCGTACATGTGCACGCCGCGCAGCGTGACCATGCAGCCGATGGGCTGGTTCTCGCGGATCTTGAAACCGGCGATGGCCTTCTTCGACTTGGTGACCACGGGCTTCTGGCCGGCGATCTTGGTCAGGTCGGCGACGGCGTTGTCGAGGACCTTCTTGTCGGCGACGGCTTCACCCACGCCCATGTTGAGCGTGATCTTGGTGAGGCGGGGGACCTGCATCGGCGAGGTGTAGCCGAACTTCTCGGTCAGGTCTTTCGCGATCTTTTCGCGATAGTGTTGTTGGAGACGTGCCATCTGAGTACCTCTTAGGCGATCTTGATTTCTTCGCCGCTGGACTTGAAGACACGCACTGCGACGCGCTTGCCTTCGGCATCCTGGCTCACCTTGATGCCCACGCGATCGGCCTTGCCGGTCGCGGCATTGAAGATCGCCACGTTGGATTGGTGAATCGGCATGGCCTTCTCGACGATGCCACCGGTCGTGCCCTTGAGCGGGTTCGGCTTGGTGTGCTTCTTGACGAGGTTGATGCCTTCGACGAGCACGTGCGAGTCGTCCTTGCGCAGCGTGACGACGCCACGCTTGCCCTTGTCGCGGCCGGCCAACACGATGACCTGGTCGCCTTTGCGAATCTTGTTCATGGCGTTGTTGTCCTCAGAGAACTTCGGGTGCCAGCGACACGATCTTCATGAACTTCTCGGTGCGCAGTTCGCGCGTCACCGGTCCGAAGATGCGGGTGCCGATCGGCTCCAGCTTGGCGTTGAGCAGCACGGCGGCATTGCCGTCGAACTTGACGAGCGAGCCGTCGCCGCGGCGGATGCCCTTGGCGGTGCGCACGACCACGGCGCTGTAGATCTCGCCCTTCTTGACGCGACCACGCGGAGCGGCTTCCTTGACGCTGACCTTGATGACGTCGCCCACGCTGGCATAACGCCGCTTGGAGCCACCGAGCACCTTGATACACAGGACGGACTTCGCGCCTGTGTTGTCGGCCACTTCGAGCCGGGATTCAGTTTGGATCATTTCTTGATATTCCCAACTTGTACCAATGCGCGGCCCGGAGGGATTCGCGTGTCTCGCATCGGTCAGTCTTGGGCCCGCCGTCCGCGCCTCGAACCACTCGAAGCGCTTCCCGTTTGGGCTGAAATCTTCGCCTTTTTGAAGCGAAGCCCGCGATTGTGGCACCCGGCTGCGTCGATGTCAACTGCCTTCTTCGGGCCACCCGCCAAGACACTAGACTCGGGCCCCGTGCGCCCTCCAGCCTCCACCCCCTCCTTCTCGACCACCCGCCGCCTCGTGCTGGGCGGACTCGCGGGGGCGGCCGGCGCCCTGGCGCTGGGCACGGCCGGCTGCGGCAGCCCGGCAGCCATGCCCGCCTCCGGCCGGCTGCGCCGCCTCGCGGAAGCGCGCTGGCCGCACCGGCTCTCCATCGGCGGCACGCCGGCGGGCGGACTCTCGGGCATCGACTTCGACGCCCGCACAGGTGAGTACCTGCTGCTGAGCGACGACCGGTCGGATCTGGCACCCGTGCGCTTCTATATGGCGCGCTGGCCCGCGCCCTGGAGCGCCGCGCCCGAAGCCACCGGTGTCGTCGAACTGCAACGCCCGGGCGGAGGCCCCTGGCCTTCGCGCCGCCAGGCCATCGCCGGCCTGCCGGTGCCCGACCCCGAATCGCTGCGCCTGCGGCCCGACACCGGCACCGTGCTGTGGAGCAGCGAGGGCGACCTCGCGCGCGGCTTCGGGCCCGCGCTCTACGAATCGGCGCGCGATGGCCGCTTCCTGCGCGAGTTCGAACTACCCGCCATGTTCCGCCCCGACCCGACCCAGCGCCGCGGCCCGCGCGACAACCTCGCCTTCGAGGGCCTCGCGCTCACGCCCGACGGCCGCACGGCCTGGCTGGCGATGGAGAACGCGCTGATCCAGGACGGCCCCGTGCCCACGATCGACGCCACCGGCGGCCCCTGCCGCTTCACGCGCATCGACCTGGCCAGCGGCCGGGCGACCGGCCAGATCGCCTACGTGCCCGACGCGATCCCCCTGCGTCCGCTGCTGCCGGGCACCTATGCCGACAACGGCGTGAGCGAGGTGCTGATGATCGACGCGCACCGCATGCTGGTGCTCGAGCGCGCCTACGCGGCCGGCACCGGGAACTCGCTGCGCCTCTATGAAATAGACACCCGCGGCGGCGGCGACGTGCTGGGCCTGGAGGCGCTGGCGCCGGGCAACCACCGCCCGGTCGCCAAGACCCTGGTCGCCGATTTCTCCCGGCTCGGGGCCGACAACGGCCTCTCGCGCCTCGACAACAGCGAGGGCATGTGCTGGGGCCCGCCGCTGCCCGGTGGCGGGCGGACGCTGATGATCGTCAGCGACGACAATTTCAACCCGCTGCAGATCACGCAGTTCGCCGCCTTCGAATTCATCGACCGACCATGACCATCGCCGCCACCTTCCTGCCCCGCAACGCCCCCGCGCCGCTGCCGCCCGTCGCCTTCATCGGCGGCGGCAACATGGCCAGCGCCATCATCGGCGGGCTGATCCAGCAAGGCACGCCGGCCGCCTCGTTCGAGGTGGTCGAACCCTTCGAGGAGGCGCGCGCCCGGCTGTCCAACACCTTCGGCATCGCGGCCCAGCCGGCCGCCAGCGAGGCGCTCGCGCGCTGCGCGGTGGTGGTCTGGGCGGTCAAGCCTCAGACCTTCGCCGAGGCCACGCGCCCGGTGCGCGCCTTCGCCGGGAACGCGCTGCACCTGAGCGTGGCCGCGGGCATCCCGTCCGACAGCATCGCCCGCTGGCTGGGCACCGAGCGCGTGGTGCGCGCCATGCCGAACACGCCGGCGCTGGTCGGCCAGGGCATGACCGGGCTGTTCGCGCGCCCCGGTGCCGACGGCGCCGACCGCGCGCTGGTCGGCCAGCTGCTGGCGCCCACCGGCGAGCTGATCTGGGTCGACCAGGAGCCCGCGCTCGACGCCGTGACCGCGATGTCGGGCTCGGGCCCGGCCTACGTGTTCTATTTCATCGAGGCCATGACCGAGGCCGGCATCGAGATGGGCCTCGCGCCCGAGCAGGCGCAGCGGCTGGCGATCGGCACCTTCACCGGCGCCTCGGCGCTGGCCGACAGCGCGCACGAGCCGCCCGCGGTGCTGCGCGAGCGCGTGACTTCCAAGGGCGGCACCACCTACGCGGCGATCAGCGCGCTGCAGCAGGCCGACGTCAAGGGCCAGTTCAAGACCGCGATTCGCGCGGCGCAGAAGCGCGCGGCCGAGCTCGGCGAGGAATTCGGCCGCGGCTGAGAGCCGTCAGGCCGGCGGCGCGTCGAAGGTGCCCGCCAGCGCGCGCGGGCCGAGGAAGAACAGCCAGTCGGCCGCCAGCGTGACGGTGCCGTCCTCCAGCTCGAGCTGCAGCGCTTCCTTCAGCAGGAAGCTGTCGCCGGGCTTGGGCGTGACCTCCGCGATGCGCACGCGCGCCCGGAAGCGCGCGCCCACCGGCATCGGCCGCACGAAGCGCAGGCGGTCGAAGCCGTAGTTCAGCGCATGGTTGGTGTCGAAGGGCAGCAGGCTGCGCATCGCCTCGCCGCTGAGCTTGATCAGGTGCGAGACCTGGAAGAAGCCCTGCACGATGGCGCCGCCGTAGCCGGCCTCGCGCGCCGCGCGCTCCGGATCGAGATGGATCCACTCGCCCTCACCGTCGCCCGAGAGTTCGGCATAGCGCGCCACCATGTCCTGTGTGATGCGGTGCCACTCCGAATGGGCCTCCCGGCCGATCCGGGCGCGCAGCTGCGCCAGGGTGGCCTCGGCGTCGGGCGCGTGCTGCATGCGGTCTCGTTTCCGGGGCCGTGGATCAGCGCAGGCCGTAGCCGGCCACCACGCCGGCGAAGACCGCGAAGCCCAGCCAGTGGTTGAGCCGGAAGGCCTGGAAGCAGCCTTCGCGCGTGCGATCGCGGATCAGCCGCCAGTGCCAGGCCGCCTGCCCCGCCGCGATCGCGATCGCGAGGTAGAACGCGACGCCGAGCCCGCGGCTCGCGCCGGCCCAGGTCCACACGGCGAGAAAGACCGCATAGCTCGCCATCACCGCAGCCACGTCGAAGCGGCCGAAGGTGATGGCCGAGGTCTTCATGCCGATCTTGAGGTCGTCGTCGCGGTCGACCATCGCGTACTCGGTGTCGTAGGCCAGCACCCAGAACAGGTTGCCCGCCAGCAGCCACCAGGCGAAGGCCGGCACCGTAGCCTGCACGGCCGCGAAGGCCATCGGAATGCCGAAGCTGAACGCGATGCCGAGCACCGCCTGCGGGATCGACACGAAGCGCTTCGCATAGGGATAGACCAGCGTGACCGCGAGCGCGGCGAACGACCAGTACACCGTGACCCGGTTGGTCGTGAGCACCAGGCCGAAGGCCACCAGCGCGAGCACGGCGCCGAGCAGCAGCGCCTCGCGCACCGAGATCTCGCCGCTGGTCACGGGCCGCTGCGCGGTGCGCTTCACATGGCGGTCGAAGTCGCGGTCGGCCACGTCGTTGACGCAGCAGCCCGCGCTGCGCATGAGGATCGTGCCGAGCACGAACACCGCGACCAGGTGCCAGCCCGGCCAGCCATCGGCCGCGAACCAGAGCGCGCCGAGGCTGGGCCACAGCAGCAGCAGCCAGCCCGCGGGACGGTTCCAGCGGATCAGGTCGAGGTACACGGCAAAACGCCCGCGGCGTGGCGCGGGCGTGAGGCCGTGGGGAGCGGTGCCGGGGTTCAATCCTCGAGCAGCGAACGCAGCATCCAGGCGGTCTGGTCGTGCACCGTGCAGCGCGCGGTCAGCATGTCGGCCGTCGGATCGTCGCCGGCTTCCTCGGCCACGGGGATGAATTCGCGCGCGATGCGCGACACGGTCTCGTGGCCCTTCACGAGGATGCGCACCATCTCCATCGCCTTGGGCGGGTCCTGCGGCACGTCGGGCACGGTGGCGATCTTGCTGAACTCGGCGTACGAGCCCGGCGCGTAGTGGCCCAGCGCGCGGATGCGCTCGGCGATCACGTCGGTCGAGTTCCACAGCTCGGTGTACTGCGCCATGAACATCGCGTGCAGCGAGTTGAAGTGCGGACCCGTCACGTTCCAGTGGAAGTTGTGGGTGGTGAGGTAAAGCGTGTAGGTGTCGGCGAGCACGCGGCTCAGGCCTTCGGCGATGGCCGCGCGGTCCTGGCGCTCGATGCCGATGTTGATGATCGGCGCATTGCGGCTGCCGGACTCCTGCGCGACCACCGCGCCGCCCTTCTTGGGCACCTTGCCGGCGGAGGAAGCGGGAGAGGGCTTGGTTTTCTTGGGAGCTTTGGCCATGGCAAAAGATCTTTCTTCAAGTTGGGAGTGACACCGGAATTCTCGAAGCCGGCGCGCGGCTTCGCAACAGCGTCACTCTATCGCAGCGTTCGAGATTCCAGGCTTGCGGCGGCGTAGGCCGAGGTCGCGAATTCGCCTGCTCCCGCGCCACATCCAGCTCAGGAGAGCCGCTTCACGCCCGGCAGCTCGCAGGCATAGATCGCGTTGCGCAGCGCCGCGATCGCCTCGTAGCGCGTGAAGGTGCGCCGCCATGCGAGCACCACGCGGCGCGTGGGCGGATCGCGGTCCTGCGCATCGCGCACCGGCAGGTAGCGCACCATCTGCTCCGATTCCTTGCGGCCCTTGCCCCTGGGCTTGAGCGCTTCGGCCGGCACCGACAGCCGCGGCACCAGCGTCACGCCCATGCCCGAGGCCACCATGTGCTTGATGGTCTCGAGCGACGAGCCCTCGAAGCTCTTGCGGATGCCCTCGGCATTGCTCGAGAAGCGCGCGAACTCGGGGCAGACCTCGAGCACGTGGTCGCGAAAGCAGTGGCCCGTGCCCAGCAGCAGCATGGTCTCGCTCTGCAGCTCTTCGGAGGTGATCGACTCGCGGTCGGCGAACTTGTGCTTGACCGGCAGCGCCGCCACGAAGGGCTCGTCGTACAGCGGCGCCATCGCGAGGCCGGTGTCGGGAAAGGGCTCGGCCATGATCGCGCAGTCGATCTCGCCGGCGCGCAGCATCTCGAGCAGCTTGACGGTGAAGTTCTCCTGCAGCACCAGCGGCATCTGCGGCGTGCGCGAGATCACCTGGCGCACGAGGTCGGGCAGCAGGTAGGGCCCGATGGTGTAGATCACGCCGAGGTTCAGCGGCCCGGCCAGCGGGTCCTTGCCGCGCTTGGCGATCTCCTTGATGCTGGCCGCCTGGTCGAGCACGCTCTGGGCCTGCTGCACGATCTGCTCGCCGAGCGGCGTGACCGTGACTTCGCCGGCGCTGCGCTCGAAGAGCTTGACTTCGAGTTCGTCCTCGAGCTTCTTGATGGCCACCGAGAGCGTGGGCTGGGACACGTAGCAGGCTTCGGCCGCCTTGCCGAAATGGCGCTCCCTGGCCACGGCAACGATGTATTTGAGTTCGGTGAGGGTCATAGCTTGCGTCAATTATGCGCAAGGCACCGTGACCGCTCGCCGTCAGGGGTCGGGCGCCGCCGAAGCGGCGCGCGTCAGGCCTCCCCGGGCGTCCAGTCCGGGCTGTAGCCGCCGAGCGTGGGGTGGTACATCTCGTCGCCCGTGTGCTGCGTGAACTCGACGTTGAGCCGGTCCTCGCGCAGGCCCAGCAGCTCGATGCAGTGGGCGCACAGCGCCTTGGCGAGCGCCATGCGCAGCTCGGGCGGACGGCCGTGGCGGATGTCCAGCATCATCAGCGAGACCGGCACCGGCGGGCCTTCCGGGTCGGGAATGCGCCAGAGCCCGCCCTCGCCGAGCTCGCGCACCGCGACGCTGATGCGGCGGATGTCCACCGACATCATCTCGGCGTAGGTGCGGCTCATGCGTTCGGCCAGACGCTGCTTGAGCTCGCTCGGGTAGTGGTCGTTGACGTCCAGCTGGAGGTACGGCATGCGGGGCTCCTGGAAAGAAGAAAAGAGGACTCAGCGCGCCAGACCATAGCGCGCCGCCGGAACGGCGTTGGCGAACTTCGGCGCCAGCGCGCGGCGATCGGCCTCCCACTGCGTCCACCGCTCGCCCTCGTGCAGGCCCGGGATGGTCACGCGCTCGCCCGCGTCGAGGCCCGCCAGCGCGGCGTCCACCAGGTCCGCGGCCGACATGGTGCTGGCCGATTCCTTCTGCGGCGCATAGCCCGCGACGTCCCAGAACTCGGTGGCCGTGGCGCCCGGCATCACGGTCTGGATGCGCACGCCCTTGTCGCCCAGGTCGCGCTGCAGCGTGTGACCGAAGCCGATCACATAGGACTTCGACGCGCTGTAGACCCCATTGAGCATCTCGACCGCGACGCCGACCACCGAGGCGATGTTGACGATCGTGCCGGCCTTGCGCCGCACGAACGCGGGCGCCACGGCATAGCTCAGGCGCGTGAGCGCCGTGACGTTGAGCGCGATCATGTGCTCCATGGTGTCGGCATCGTCCGCGAGGATGGACGCGACCGAGCCGATGCCGGCGTTGTTGACCAGCATCGTGAGGGACTCGTCGGTGCGCAGCACTTCCTCGACGCGCGAGCGCGCCGCCGGGTCGGTCAGGTCGGCGACGAGGGTCGTGATGTGGCGGCCGGTGGCGGCGCGCAGTTCGTCCGCCAGCGCGCGCAGCCGCTCGCCGTTGCGGGCCACCAGGATCAGGTCGTGGCCGCGCCGGGCCAGGCGGTCGGCGTAGACGGCACCGATGCCGGTGGAAGCGCCCGTGATCAGCGCGGTGCCTGGGGAGGTCGTGGAAGAGGTCATGGAATTCACCTTGGAAGAGAGCGGGCCGGCGGGCTGCCGGCGCCTGGAAGTCATCGTAGAAATCGCACCGGATTTCCTCAATGTCATAGATGCAAGGTTTTAGGACACCGCCCGGCAGCACCGCGCGAAGCGCCGCAGAATGGCGCGCTTGCACGACATGCAAGTTTTCAGGTCACTCGAGGAGCGCGAAATGCACAGCGTCGGATTGCTCGTCTACCCCGGCTTCCAGTCCCTGGCCCTGGCGGTGGCCACGGCCTTCGAATACGCCAACCTGATGAGTGGGGCGGCCGCCTATGACTTCGCCGTGGTGTCCGAACCCGGTGGCGCGGTGGCCTCGTCGCAGGGCTTCGCAGTGCAGACCGAGGCCTGGGGCGAACGCGTGTTCGACACCCTGATCGTGGCGGGCGACAACGAATGCCGCCTGCCGCCGCGCAGCCTGATCGAGCGGGTCCGCGCCTCGGCCGCACGCTCGCGCCGCATGGCCTCGATCTGCACCGGCGCCTTCGTGCTGGCCGAAGCGGGTCTGCTCGACGGCCGCAAGGCGACCACCCACTGGCTGCATGCGCGCGCCTTCAGGGAGCGCTATCCGCGCGTGCAGATGGAGGAAGACCGCATCTTCGTCATCGACGGGCCGGTCTGGACCTCGGCCGGCATGAGCGCGGGCCTCGATCTCGCGCTCGCGGTGATCGAGAAGGATCTCGGCCGCAAGCTGGCGCTGACGATCGCGCGCAAGTTGGTCATCTACCAGCGCCGCGGCGGTGGCCAGTCGCAGTTCTCGACCCTGCTCGAGCTCGATGCCAAGTCCGATCGCGTGCAGACGGCCCTGGCCTATGCCAGGGAGAACCTCGCCGCCGACCTCTCGGTGGAGGTGCTGGCCAACGCGGCGCACCTGAGCCCGCGCCAGTTCAGCCGCGTGTTCCGCGAGGAGACCGGCCAGCCGCCGGCCAAGGCGATCGAGCGGCTGCGCGTGGAGGCCGCGCGCCTGATGATGGAAACCAGCCGCCACCCGATCGAGGTGATCGCGCGCGAAACCGGGTTCGGCGACCGCGAGCGCATGCGACAGGCCTTCCTGCGCGCCTTCGGGCAGCCGCCGCAAGCGATCCAGCGCATCTCGGCCAACGCCGAGCTGGTGTAGCCGGCGGCTTCAGCGCCGGTACGGCCGGATCACCTCGAGGTCCGACGCGATCACCGCGCGCACCTGGTCCGCGAAGGCGCTCACCAGCCGCGAATCCGGTGCATCGGGTGGCAGCAGCAGCGCGAGCCGCACCGGGATCGCGGGCACGAAGGCGCGCACCGCGAGTTCGAGGTTGCGCCGCTCCTCGAGCGCCGCCAGCGGATTGAGCACGCTGACGCCCAGGCCCGCGGCGACCAGCGCGCAGACCGAGGCACCGAGGTCCGACTCCAGCACCGTGCGCGTGCGGGCGCCGGCGGCCGCCAGCACGCGGTCGATGCGTTCGCGCGGCGCGCTGCCGAGCGGGAACGAGACGAAGGCCTCGCCCTCGAGGTCGGCCGCCGCGACCTGCTTGCGCTTCGCGAGCCGGTGCCCGATCGGCAGCACGGCCACGCAGTCCATGGTCAGCAGGGTCTGGACCTGCATGCCCGGCACGTCGTCGCCGTAGAGGATGGCCAGGCCGAGCTCGCACAGGCCCGAGCTGACCCAGGTGTTGACGGTGGCGGCCGCGCCCGAGTGGATGGTGAGCAGGGTCTCGGGATGCTCGGCCTTGAACTGCGCGACGGCCTTGCTCAGCAGCCCGCCCGCGATCCGCGGCATGGCGGCCACCGCGAGCCGGTCGCCGCCGAAGGAGCGGATGTTCGAGGCCGCGCCCTCCAGGCCCTCGAGCCCGACGAAGGCTTTCTCCACGTCCTGGAAGAAGCGCTTGCCGTCGAGCGAGGGCAGGAGGCGCGTGCCGCGGCGCTCGAACAGCAGGAAGCCGACGATGGCCTCGAGCTGCGACACCAGCCGGCTGACCTGGGGCTGCGAGGTGTGGAGCCGGCGCGCGGCCTCGGTCATCGAGCCCGTCTGCATGACGATGCGGAAGGCCTCGATGTGCTTGAGCGTCATGCGGCGGGTCGTCATATCAAAATTGTATGACGCACCCTCTACAAGGAATTTTGCGTATCCGGGCGGCGCGCGAATACTCGCCGCCATGACTGGCAACGACGCGACCGCACCCTCCGATCCTCCCGGCGTGGACCTGCGCAGCGACACCGTCACGCGGCCCACGCCCGCGATGTACGAGCGCATGCGCAGCGCGCCGCTGGGCGACGACGGCCTCGACGGCGACCCGACCGCGCGCGAACTCGAGGCGCTGGTGGCGCGCACGCTCGACAAGGAGGCCGGCCTCTACGTGCCCACGGCCACCATGGGCAACCTGCTGGCCGTGCTCGCGCAGACCGAGCGCCAGGGCCAGGTGCTGCTCGAGGCCACGGCCCACATGTTCCTGACCGAGCGCGGCGGCGCCACGCTCGCGGGCCTGGCCTACCTCGGCATCGCGGGCACGGCCGGCGCGATGGACCTCGACGAACTCGATCGCACCCTGCGCCGCCCCGGCGGCCTGCGCACCGAGCTCGTCGGCATGGAGACCTCGCACGCGAACGCGGGCGGCGCCGTGCCGCCGCTCGAGCACATGCGCGCGGTGCTGGAGGCCGCGCGGGGCGCGGGCGCGCGCGTGCACCTCGACGGCGCGCGGCTGTTCAACGCGGCGGTCGCGCTCGAGGTGGCGCCCGCCGCCATCGCGCGCTTCGCCGACAGCGTGTCCGTCTGCCTCTCGAAGGGCCTGAGCGCGCCGGCCGGCGCGGTGCTGGTCGGCACCGCGGCGACGATCGAACGCGCGCGGCGGCTGCGCAAGATGCTCGGCGGCACGCAGCGCCAGGTCGGCGTGGTCGCGGCGGCCGGGCTCGAGGCCATCGAGACCATGGCCGACCGGCTCGCCGACGACCACCGCCAGGCGCGGCGGCTGGCCGAGGGCCTGGGCGGCCTCCGGCCCGGCGCGCTGCGCACCAACACGCCCGCCACCAACATCGTGCTCGCCGACCTGCCCGCGCACGGCCCCGACAGCGCGGCCTGGACGCGCGCGCTGCGCGGGCACGGCGTGCTGGTGCGCGCCTGGGGCAGCCACCGGCTGCGCCTCGTGACGCACCGCCACATCGACACCGCCGGCGTCGACGCCGCCATCGCCGGCTTCCGCCGCGCCGCCGACGCCCTGCTCGGCTGAGCCGCCCCCTTCCAGGAGATCCACCATGCCCACCCTGTCCCGCCGCGACTTCGTCGCCACCTCCCTCTCGGCCGCGGCCCTGTCGCTCGGCCGCCCCGCCTTCGCCAATGACTACCCGAGCCGCCCGATCCGCTTGGTCGTGCCCTATGCGCCCGGTGGCGGCTCCGATGTGGTCGGGCGCCTGGTGGCGCAGAAGCTGACCGAGTCCAGCGGCTGGAACGTCATCGTCGACAACAAGGCCGGCGCCTCCGCCATGATCGGCACCGATGCCGTGGCCAAGAGCGCGGCCGATGGCTACACGCTGCTGATCGCCGATGCCGCGCACGCCACCAACGCGGCGGTGCAGCCGCGGCTGCCCTTCGATTCGATCCGGGACTTCGCGCCGCTCACGCTGATCGGCTCCTCGCCCCAGTTGCTGGTGGCGCATCCGTCGTTCCCCGCCAACTCGCTCAAGGAGCTGCTGGCGCTGCCGCGCGAGCAGGTGCGCCAGTACGGCGTCGGCACGCCGGGCCAGGGCTCGGCGCCGCACCTGCTCTACGAGCTGCTCAAGCTCAAGACCGGGATGGAGCTGGTGCACGTGCCCTACAAGGGCGGCGCGCTCGCGCTGACCGATGCCATCGGCGGCCAGGTGCCGATGGTGATCAACTCGGTGCCGGCCTGCATGCCGCACATCGAGGCGAAGCGGCTCAAGGTGCTCGCCATCGCGAGCACGGCGCGCGATCCCAAGCTGCCGCAGGTGCAGACCTTCGCCGAGAGCGCGCCCGGCATCGTCGGCAGCGTCTGGTACGGCCTCATGGTGCCCGCGAAGACGCCCGCCGACGTGCAGCAGCGCCTGAACGCCGCGCTCGCCAAGGTGCTCGACCTGCCCGAGGTCAAGGCCCGGCTGGCCGATGCCTTCATCGACCCGATGCCGCGCGGCAGCCAGGCCTTCGCGAAGCACCTGAACGACGAGATCGCGCGCTGGCAGGCGGTGGTGAAGCAGACGGGATTCACGCTCAACAGCTAGCAGCGTGCAACGTACTGTGCGGCTTGCGCCCCACGGATACACAGGCATACGCAGCGCGCGCGGCAGCGGCGGCGGGCGTCGAAGAATCGCCGCATCGATTCTTCCACCGCCTCTTTCTCACCCGAAGGAACCGCCATGCGCATCCCCGCCGCACCGCTCGCCATCGCCGCCGCCATCGCCGCCTCGGTGGCTTTCGTCACCCTCGCCGCGCCGCCCGGCGGCGGCGACATCCCCGCCGCGCAGGCCGCGCCCGCGCCGGCCTTCACCAACATCGACACCTGGCTCAACTCGCCGCCGCTGGACATGGCGGCGCTGCGCGGCAAGGTGGTGCTGGTCGACTTCTGGACCTACACCTGCATCAACTGCCTGAACCACCTGCCCTACGTCAAGGACTGGGACGCGAAGTACAAGGACCAGGGGCTGGTCGTGGTCGGCGTGCACACGCCCGAGTTCGCCTACGAGAAGTCGACGCAGAACGTGAAGGACGCGATCCAGCGCCTGCAGATCCGCCACGCGGTCGCGCAGGACAACGGCTACGGCACCTGGAAGGCCTTCCGCAACCAGTACTGGCCGGCCGTCTACCTGATCGACAAGCAGGGCCGCATCGTCTATTCGCACTTCGGCGAGGGCAGCTACGGCACCACCGAGAAGAAGATCCAGGCGCTGCTGGCCGAACCCGCACCGGCGTCCTGAGATGAAGAAGCTCTGGTTCGCCCTGCTGTTCCTCGCGGGCGGCTTCGCGCACGAAGTCCGCCAGCCGACGAACTGCCAATGCATCTCGACCCGCTCGGCGACGGGTCCTTCGAAACGAAAAGGCGCCTAGTCGCGCGCCTCGACCGCCGCGGCCAGCACGTAGCCCTCGCTGCGCACCGTCTTCAGGTAGCGCGGCTCGCGCGCATCGTCGCGCAGGCGCTGGCGCAGCCGGCTCACCAGCAGGTCGATCGAGCGCTCGAACAGCTCGGCCTCGCGGCCCTGGGTCAGGCTCAGCAGCTGGTCGCGGCTCAGCACCTTCTGCGGATGGTCGAGGAACACGCGCAGCAGCCGGTACTCGGCGCCGCTGAGCGCGACCATGGTGCCGCTCTCGTCGAGCAGGTGGCGCTCCACGGTGTCGACCTGCCATTCGCCGAACACCAGCTTGCGCGCGGCCTCGGCCGAGCCCATGTTGGGCGGCAGCATGCGGGTGCGGCGCATCACCGAGCGGATGCGCGCGAGCAGCTCGCGCGCCGAGAAGGGCTTGGCCAGGTAGTCGTCGGCGCCCATCTCCAGGCCCAGGATGCGGTCGGCCTCCTCGCTGCGCGCGGTCAGCATCAGGATCGGCGTGGCCTTGTACTTGCCGGTGCGCAGGTCGCGGCACAGCGTCAGGCCGTCCTCGCCCGGCAGCATCAGGTCGAGGATGATGAGGTCGAAGGGCCCCGAGTCCTCGAGCGCCGCGCGCATGTGGCGCCCGGTCGGCACCGCCACCACGCGCAGGCCGTTCTTCACCAGGTAGGTGCTCAGCAGTTCGCGGATCTCCCGGTCGTCGTCGACGATGAGGATGTGGTCGGAGGGCCTGGTGTTCATGGCGCGGTCTCTGGGTTGTCGTGCAGCGCAATGTAGCCGCCGGCCGGCGCGCGCCAGCGGCTTTTGTATGTCCAAGTATCCGGCGCGGCGCGGCGCCACATGCCGTTGCATTCGGGGCTGGCCGCACCCTGGGGCGTGAAACGTACTGTGTGCGTTTTTCGCGCGGATACACAGGCATACGCAAGGCGCACCGCGGGGATGGTCGCGGCCCAAGAATCCGTTCCGTTCGACGAACAGACCCTTCTTCATCCATCCAAGGAACCACCATGAGCCAGATCGACAAGGTCCTCTACACCGGCAAGACCCACACCACCTCCGGCGGCCGCGACGGCAGCGCGCGCAGCAGCGACGGCCGGCTCGACATCCAGCTGTCCTCGCCCGGCTCCGCCGGCCAGGGCACCAACCCCGAGCAGCTGTTCGCGGCCGGCTGGTCGGCCTGTTTCATCGGCGCGATGGGCCTGGCCGCCGCGAAGCAGAAGATCGCGCTGCCGGCCGACCTGAGCGTGAACGCCGAGGTCGACCTCGGCAGCGGCACCGGCGGCTACTTCCTGCAGGCCCGGCTCGACGTGAGCATCCCGGGCCTGGACCGCGAGGTGGCCCAGGGCCTGGTCGACGCGGCGCACCAGACCTGCCCGTACTCGAAGGCCACGCGCGGCAACATCGACGTGACGCTGCGCCTGGTCTGAGCCGCGGCGCGCCGGCCGATGCCGGCGCCTTCCTCCACCCGTCTATAAAGGCGTCCATGTCCACCCCCGCCAGCCCCGCCGCCAGCCAGGCCGCCCCCGTCCGCCGCGGGCTGCGCCGGCTGGTCCCGCGCTCGCTGTTCGCGCGCGTCACGCTGATCATCGTGGTCGGCCTCGCGATCGCGCAGGCCCTGACCTTCGGCGCGATCAACTACGAGCGCGGCCTCGCGATGCGCGAGCTGATGATGATCGGCATCGAGCGCGACATCGCGAGCTCGGTGGCGCTGCTCGATCGCCTGCCGGCCGGCGAGCGCGCGGACTGGCTGGCACGGCTGGAGCGGCGCAACTACCACTTCACGCTCGGCGGCGAGGCCGGCGGCAACGCGCCGGCCTCGGCCTCGCTGCGCCAGTTCGGCGAGGCCATCATGGACGCGATGCGCCCGTTCGAGATCGTGAAGATCGGCGAGGTGGGCCATCCCGCCGGCGGCCTGGAGATCCAGGTGCGGCTGCACGACGGCTCGGCGCTGATCGTGCATGCGCGCCGCGTCGACATGCCGATGTCGCCCTGGCTGATGTGGGGCATGGCGGTCCAGCTGCTGGTGCTCGCGTTGTGTGCCTGGGCCGCGGTGCGGCTGGTCACGCGGCCGCTGGCGCAGCTCGCGAGCGCGGCCGACGAACTCGGGCCCGACCTCAAGGGCCGGCCGCTCGACGAGCACGGCCCGAGCGAGGTGGCCCATGCCGCGCGCGCCTTCAATGCGATGCAGCAGCGCATCTCGGGCTACATGTCGGAGCGCGTCGAGATCCTGGCCGCGATCTCGCACGACCTGCAGACGCCGATCACGCGCATGCGGCTGCGCACCGAGCTGATGGACGCCACGCCCGACCGCGACAAGTTCCGCCAGGACCTCGACGCGATGAAGTCGCTGGTGCGCGAGGGCGTGACCTATGCGCGCACGCTGCACGGCGCGACCGAGCCGCCGCTGCGCGTGGATGCCGATGCACTGGTGCAGAGCATGCTCGCCGACTACGAGGACGCGGGCCAGCCGGTGCGGCTCGAGGGCCGTGCCGGCGCGCCGATCGTGACCCGGCCCAACGCGCTGCGCCGCATCCTCGCCAACCTGATCGACAACGCGCTCAAGTTCGGCACCGAGGTCAGCGTGCGCGTGCAGCCCGAGGCCGCGGGCGGCCAGCTGCGCATCGCGGTGGTCGACAACGGCCCGGGCATCCCGGCCGACGAGCTCGACGCGGTGCTCAAGCCCTTCTACCGCGTGGAGAGCTCGCGCAACCGCGACACCGGCGGCACCGGCCTGGGCCTGGCGATCGCGCAGCAGCTCGCGACCGCGATGGGCGCGCAGCTGCGGCTGGCCAACCGGCCCGAGGGCGGGCTCGAGGCCAGCCTGCTGCTGGGCACGCGGCCCGCGCCGGGCGACTGAGCGCACACAACCCACCACGGCGACATCCGACGGCGGCCCCGCGACGCGAGGCCGCGGGGGATGCGCACGCCCCTTCCCCACCGATCCATCCACGACCCAACCAGGAGCGCCACCATGCTCGTTCTCATCGTTGCCTACCTCGGCGGGGTGCTCACCATCCTGAGCCCCTGCATCCTGCCGGTGCTGCCCTTCGTGTTCGCGCGCGCCGACCGCCCGTTCCGCTCGCACGGCCTGCCGATGCTCGCGGGCATGGCGCTGGCCTTCGCGGCCGTCGCCACCCTCGCGGCCGTGGGCGGCGGCTGGGTGGTGGCGCTCAACGAGTGGGGGCGCTACGCGGCGATCGCGCTGCTCGCGCTGTTCGGCCTCACGCTGCTGCTGCCCGCGCTGGCCGACCGGCTGAGCCGGCCGCTGGTGGCGCTCGGCTTGCGGCTGGCCGACGCGCCCACCGGCGGCTCGGTGTTCTCGCCGCTGCTGCTGGGCGTGGGCACGGGCCTGCTGTGGGCGCCCTGCGCGGGGCCGATCCTGGGCCTGATCCTGACCGGCGCCGCGCTCAACGGCGCCAGCGCCGGCACCTCGCTGCTGCTGCTGGCCTACGCGGCCGGCGCCTGCACCTCGCTGGCGGCCGCGCTGCTGTTCGGCCACCGGATGTTCGCGCGCATGAAGGCCTCGCTGCGCACCGGCGAATGGCTGCGCCGCGCGGCCGGCGCCGCGGTGCTCGCGGGCGTGGGCGCGATCGCGCTCGGGCTGGACACCGGCCTGCTGAGCCGGCTCTCGGGCGGCGGCACCACGGCGCTCGAACAGGCGCTGCTCGACCGCCTCGGCCCGCCGAAGCCCGCCGTGCCGCAGTCCGCGCGCCAGGACCGCGGCGGACTGATGCTGACCAGCGCCGAAGCCCCCGCCCCCGCCTTCACGCCGCGCCCCCTGCGCGACCAGGGCCCGTTCCCCGCGCTGGCCGGTGCCACCGAATGGATCAACTCGCCGCCGCTCACGCCCGAGGCGCTGCGCGGCAAGGTGGTGCTGGTCGACTTCTGGACCTACTCCTGCATCAACTGCCTGCGCACCCTGCCCTACCTGCGCGCCTGGGCCGAGAAGTACAGGGACGCCGGCCTCGTGGTGGTGGGCGTGCACACGCCCGAGTTCGCCTTCGAGAAGCGCCCGGCCAACGTGCGCCGCGCGGTGAAGGACCTCGAGATCGGCTTCCCGGTCGCGGTCGACAGCGACTACGCGATCTGGCGCGCCTTCGGCAACCAGGCCTGGCCGGCCTTCTATTTCGTCGACGCGCAGGGGCGCATCCGCCACCAGCTGTCCGGCGAAGGCCAGTACGCGAAGTCGGAGCAGGTGATCCAGCAGCTGCTGGCCGAGGCCGGGCAAACGCGCGTGGCGGCCGCGGGGCTGGTCGCGCCGCGGGGCCTGGGCACGCAGGCCGCGCCCGGCACCGAGCCCGTGCGCTCGGGCGAGACCTACATCGGCCAGGAACGCGCCGAGGGCTTCGCCTCGCCGGGCGGGCTGGTCGCGGGCCGCACCCATGCCTACCAGGTGCCGGCCGCGCTGCGCCTCAACCAGTGGGCGCTGGCGGGTGACTGGGCGGTCGATGCCGAGCGTGCGGTGCTCGCGCGCCCGGGCGGGCGCATCGCCTACCGCTTCCAGGCGCGCGACCTGCACCTGGTGCTCGGCCCCGCGGCCGACGGCAAGCCGGTGCGCTTCCGCGTGCGCATCGACGGCCAGCCGCCCCTGGCCGACCACGGCTTCGACACCGACGCGCAAGGCGTGGGCACGGTCGACGCGCAGCGGCTCTACCAGCTGGTGCGCCAGCAGCAGGGCGCGCGCGAGCGGCTGTTCGAGATCGAGTTCCTCGATCCCGGCGCGCAGGCCTATGCATTCACCTTCGGCTGAAGCCGGCGCGGTGCTTCAGAACGGGTAGTGCCACGGCGTGGTCTGCACCGTGAGCCAGCGCAGCTCGGTGAAGGCTTCCACGCCGGCCTTGCCGCCAAAACGGCCGTAGCCCGAGGCCTTCACGCCGCCGAAGGGCATCTGCGCCTCGTCGTGCACCGTGGGGCCGTTGACGTGGCAGATGCCGGCCTCGATGCGGCGCGCCACGTTCCAGGCGCGCGCGATGTCGCGGCCGAACACGGCCGACGAGAGGCCGAAGGCGTTGTCGTTGGCGGTGGCGATCGCGGCCTCGGTATCGGCCACGCGCACGATGGCCTTGAGCGGACCGAAGGTCTCCTCGCCGTAGACGCGCATCGCGGGCGTCACGCGGTCGAGCACGGTGGCCGGCATCAGCGTGTTCCCGGCGCGGCCGCCGCACACCAGCACCGCGCCCTGGGCCAGCGCGTCGTCGATCAATGCGTTGCAGCGCTCCACGGTCGCCATGTCGACCACCGAGCCCAGCACCACCGGGCCCTCGCGCGGGTCGCCCAGCGGCAGGCTCCTGGCGCGCGCCGCGAATTTGGAAACGAACTCGTCGGCGATGCGCTCGTCGAGCACGATGCGCTCGGTCGACATGCAGATCTGGCCCGAGTTGGCGAAGGCGCCGAACACGGCGGCATCGACCGCAGCGTCGATGTCGGCATCGTCGAGCACCACGAAGGGCGCCTTGCCGCCGAGTTCGAGCACGGCGGGCTTGAGGTGGCGCGCGCAGGTCTGCGCGATCAGCCGGCCCACGCGCGTGGAGCCGGTGAAGTTGACGCGCCGCACCGCCGGGTGCGCGACGATCGTGTCGACCACCTCGGCCGCGTCGGCCGGCGCGTTGGTCACGAAGTTCACCGTGCCCGGCGGCAGGCCGGCGTCGTGCAGCGCATCGACGATCAGCGCATGGGTCTGCGGGCACAGCTCCGAGCCCTTGAACACCACCGTGTTGCCGCAGGCCAGCGGCGTGGCGAGCGCGCGCACGCCGAGGATGACGGGCGCGTTCCACGGCGCGATGCCGAGCACCACGCCGGCCGCCTGGCGCACGCCCATCGCGAGGCTGCCGGGCACGTCGGAGGGAATCACCTCGCCGCCGATCTGGGTGGTGAGCGCGGCCGCCTCGGTCAGCAGCCCGGCCGCGAGGTGCACATTGAAACCGGCCCACAGCGCCGAGGCGCCGGTCTCGCGCGCCATCGCCTGCACGAAGTCGTCGTGGCGCGCCTCGATCGCCTGCGCGGCCTTCAGCAGCAGCGCGCGGCGCTCGCCGGGGCCGGTCTGCGACCAGGCGCCGAACGCTCGTTGCGCGGCCTCGACCGCGGCGACGGCATCGCGCGCGGTGGCGGCGGGGGCGCGCGTGGCGACGGCGCCATCGAGCGGGTTGCGGCGCTCGAAGACGGCGCCGCCTTCGGCCGGACGGCGTTCGCCGCCGATGCACATGAGGATGTCGGTCATGGGAAAGTCCTTGGCTGGAAGAAAGAAGGTTCAGGCGACGCCGAGGTAGGCCTGGCGCACCGCGTCGGAATCGAGCAGCGCGCGGGCCTCGCCCGCGGCCACGATGCGGCCGCGCTCGAGCACGTAGCCGCGATCGGCGGCCTGCAGCGCCTTGCGCACGTTCTGCTCGACCATCAGCACGGTCACGCCCTGGTCGGCGATGCGGCGCACGATGGCCAGCAGCTCGTCGACCATGCGCGGCGCGAGGCCCAGCGAGGGCTCGTCGAGCATCAGGAGGCGCGGCCCGCTCATCATGGCGCGCGCCACCGCCACCATCTGCTGCTCGCCACCGCTCATGGTGCCGGCCAGCTGCTTCGCACGCTCGCGCAGCCGCGGGAAGTCGTCGAAGGCGCGCGCCAGCCGCTCGGCGCGCAGCGCGGCCGGCACCAGCCAGCCGCCGAGCTCGAGGTTCTCGGTCACCGTCATCTGCGCGAACAGCTGGCGGCCCTCGGCCACCAGCGCCATGCCGCGGCGCACGC
The DNA here is from genome assembly GCF_025376855.1 of Variovorax endophyticus. Lineage (NCBI taxonomy): Bacteria > Pseudomonadati > Pseudomonadota > Betaproteobacteria > Burkholderiales > Comamonadaceae > Variovorax > Variovorax endophyticus. The sequence continues at coordinate 67,726 of NZ_JAHUTH010000020.1, read as the reverse complement.
AGGCGGTGGCGTCGCCCGCGGGCAACGCCACGCCGTCGAGCAGCGCCTCGCCGCGGCGCGGCAGCAGGCCGGCCAGCGCCTTCAGCAGCGTGGTCTTGCCGGCGCCGTTGGGGCCCAGCACCACGGTCACGCCGGGCTCGGCCTCGAGGTCGAGCCCCTGCACCACCTCGAAGCCGTGGTAGCCGGCGCGCAGGCCGCGCACGGCGAGGCGGCTGCCGTCGTTCGATGCAACGCTCATGCCGTGGCCTCCATCTCGTCGCCCAGGTAGGCCTCGATCACCTCCGCGTTGCGCACCACCTCGGCGGGCGTGCCGTCGGCGATCTTGCGGCCCTGGTGCAGCACCAGCACGCGCTCGACGTACTTCAGCAGGGTGGTCACCGCATGCTCGATCCACACCACGGTGAGCCCGTGCCCGTCGCGCAGCCGGCGGATGCGCTGCGCCATGGCCTCGACCTCGGCCTCGGTGAGCCCGGCCGCGACCTCGTCGAGCAGCAGCACGCGCGGCCGCGTGCCGAGCGCCATGCCGATCTCGAGCAGCCGCTGCTGCGAGGGCGTGCCCTCGGCCGCGAGCCGGTCGGCGAACGCGCCCAGGCCCAGCATGTCGAGGATCTCCCCCACGCTCGCGAGGCCCGGCAGCGGCGCGCGGTGCCGGCCCGCGAACTGCATGCCGAAGCGCACGTTGTCCTCGAGGCTCATGCCGGCCATCACGCGCGGCGTCTGGAAGGTGCGCGCGATGCCGTGCGCGGCGAAGCGGTGCGGGCCGCGGCGCGTGAGGTCGATATCTCCCTCCACCAGCAGTTGCCCGCCGGTGGGCATCACCACGCCCGAGATGGCGTTGAAGAAGGTGGTCTTTCCCGCGCCGTTGGGACCGATGATGCCGACCAGCTCGCCGGCATGCAGCGCGACGCTGACCGCGTCGACGGCGGTGAGGCCGCCGAAGCGCACGCTGACCTCGCGCGCCTCGAGCAGCAGGGGTCGCGCGGCCTCAGACATGGCGCGCTCCCTTCGCCTTGCGCCGCCACAGCGACGCCAGCCCCTCGGGCAGGTACATCACGCACAGGATCAGCAGCAGCCCCAGCACCATCATGTAGCCGTAGGGCAGCTGCAGCCGCAGGGTCTCGGACAGCACGCTGAACACCACGGCCGCGAGCACCGGCCCGCCGATGCTGGCGGCGCCGCCGATCATCGCGATCAGCACGGTCTGGAAGCCGATGAAGGGGCTGAAGACGGCGGCCGGCTCGATGTAGGTCCAGCGCACCGCCATCGCCGCGCCGACCGCGCCCGCGAAGGCCGCGGTGAGCGCGAAGCCGGCGATCTTCACGCGCCGCGTGTCCACGCCCAGGGTCTGGGCGCGCTGCTCGTCGGCACCGATGCCCGCGAGCGCGAGGCCGAAGCGGCTGCGCTTCACGGCCATCGCGGTGGCGATCGCGAGCACGGCGATCGCGAGCACCGTGAGGTAGACCGTCTCGTTGGACGGCACCTCGGTCAGCACCCGGCCCACGGTGCCCGAGACCTGCTTCTCGACGAAGGTCAGCGCATGCCGGATCAGCTCGGTCATGCCGAAGGTCAGCACCGCGAAGTAGGTGCCGCGCAGGTGCAGCACGGCCGCGCCCATCAGCAGCGCGACCGCGCTCGCGATGGTGGCACCGCCGAGGATCACCAGCGGCCAGGGCAGCACGTCGAGCAGCACGGCGCTGGCATAGGCGCCGAGGCCGAAGAAGGCCGAGGTGGCGAGCGACAGGTAGCGCGTGGCGCCGCAGAACAGCGACCAGCTCGTGGCCAGCGCGATGTACATCAGGCAGCCCAGCGCCACCGAGCTCAGGAACTCGCTGGCGATCCAGGGCACGCAGGCGGCGAGCGCGGCGGCGGCGCCGAGCAGCAGCCACGGCCGCGCGGAAGAAGAGGACAGGGAACTCATCGCGAGAACAATCCGTTGGGCCGCCAGATCAGCACGCCGATGAACACGGCGTACGACAGCAGCATCTTGAGCGAGGGGCTGGTGAAGTACATGCCCAGCGCCTCGACCACGCCGAGCAGCAGGCCGCCGACCAGGCTGCCGGCGATGCTGCCGAAGCCGCCGAGCGTGATGACGATCAGCGCGGTCACGGTGTAGGGTTCGCCCATCGAGGGCGAGATCTCGTAGGTCATCGACAGCAGCGCGCCGGCCACGCCCGAGAGGCCCAGGCCGATGCCGAACATCAGCGGATGCAGCCGCCGGGTGTTGATGCCGACCAGTTGCGCGCCGGTGGGCGACTGCATCAGCGCGCGCACCGCCTTGCCCAGCAGGGTGCGCTTGAGCAGCGCCACCAGCACCAGGCTCAGCGCGAGCGCCACGCCGAACAGCACCAGCTTGTTGGCCGTGAAGCGCATCGCGCCGAGCTGCACCGGCTCGGCCAGGTAGTCGTAGCCGCGCAGGTCGCCGCCCCACACCAGCAGCGCGGTGTTCTGCACCAGGAACATCAGGCCGAAGCCCACCATCAGGCTGCGCGCCTCGAACACCTCGACGTTGGGCGCGCGCGCCGCCACCTGCCGAAAGCACAGCCAGTGCACCGCCATGCCCAGCGCCATCAGCAGCGCGAAGGCCACCGGCACGAACAGCAGCGGCGAGATGCCCAGCGCGGTGTGGGCCCACCAGGTCAGGAAGGCGCCGAGCATCAGGAACTCGCCGTGCGAGATGTTCATGATGCGCATCAGCCCGTACTGCAGGTTCAGGCCGATGGCCACCAGCGCGTAGATGCCGCCCGAGATCAATCCGCCGGCCAGCAGCTCGGCCCATCCTCCGAAGGACATGCGGCTACTTCCAGGCCGGCTTGGGCGCGAGCTGCGCGGTGGCGCGGTCCTTCGGCCACACGACCTCGAACTCGCCGCCCTGCCATTGCGCGACGGTGCCGGGCACCGAGGCGTTCTCGCTGCCCTCGAAGCGGATCGGCCCGAGGATGGTCCCGAACTCGGTCTTCGCGATGTGCTCGCGCAGCGCCTTGCGGTCCAGCCCCACGCTGGCCACCGCCTGCTGCAGGATCTCGAGGCCGGCCCAGGCATGGCCGCTGGCCCAGCGGTCGGGCTCCTTGCCGAACTTCTTCGTGTGGGCGTCGAAGTAGGCCTTGGCGCCGGGGCTGGTCTTGCCGTTCCACGAGCCCATGCCGATCACGCCCTCGGTGTTGGCGGCCATCACGTTCTTGTAGAGCTGGAAGGCGGTGCCGACCGAGGCATAGAAGAACTTCGGGTTGAAGCCCACCTCGCGCGCCTGGCGGCTCGCGAGGATGGTGTCGGGCGGATAGGTGATGCCGATGAAGGCATCGGGATTCAGGTCCTTGATGCCGCGCAGCACCGGCGCCAGGTCCTTCACGCCGAGCGGATAGCTCTTGCGCTCCACCACCTGGATCTGCGTCTTCTTGAGCGCGTTGTTGAGCGCGGCGAAGTTCTCGAGGCCGAACAGGTCGTCCATGTAGACGATGGCCACGGTCTTCGCGCCCTGGGCCACCAGCAGGTCGACCAGCGCGCCCATCATCTTGTCGGGCTGCTGCAGCAGCGAGAAGAAGTACGGCAACCGCATGTCGATGAGCTTGCGCGACAGCGCGGTGGGCGCGAGCAGCGGATAGCCGAAGCGGTTGGCCAGCGGCGCGACCGCGAAGTTGGCGCCCGAGCCCCAGGGCGGCAGCACCAGGTCGACCTTGTCGCTGCCCATGAGCTTCTCGAAGGTGCGCACGCAGGTCTCGGTCTCGCTGCGGTCGTCGTAGCCGATCAGCTCGATCGGACGCCTGGCGCCGCCCTTCACCGCGAGGCCGCCGGCCGCGTTGACCTGCTCGGCCCACAGCAGGTAGTTGGGCTCCTGGCTCACCTGCGCGCCCGCGGCCCAGGGACCGGTGCGGGCGATGGCATAGCCGATGCGCACCGGCGCGCCCTGCTGGGCGAACAGGCGCGGCGCCATGGCGGCGGCGCCGAGCGCGGCGGCGCCCTGGATCCAGCGGCGGCGAGGGGTGTGGAACACGGCGGTCTCCTTCGATGTTCGGGTCGTGCGGCGCCCGGTGCGGGCCCTGCCGGCATCGTAGGAACGGCCCCGCGCGCTCGCTGTGCCGGCGGTGCACAAAGCGCTTGTCCCAGCGTGCAGCCGGCTAGTGGTTAACCCGCAAGGCGAGGCGGCGCCCGCGCGGCCCACAATGGGCGCCCCATCCACCCCCAATGCCTCCCGCCGCGCCATGACCGCATCGCAACTGCTGTCGACCGACGAAGTGCCGCCGCGCGAGCGCGGCCCGGCGTGGTGCGAGTGGGTGTACCGCCACTTCGGCGGCCTGGGCTCCGACCTCTACGGCGACGAGGTGCCGTTCGACGGCCACCTGGCGGCCTCGCGCGCGGGCGACGTGATCCTCACGCGCCTGGAGGCCAACCGCCACCGGGTGCTGCGCACCGCGCAGATGGCGCGCCTGAGCGACGCGGCCTACCTGAAGATCGTGGCGCCCTGGCAGGGCTCGGCCGAGGTGGTGCAGAAGGGCCGCGCGGCGGCAGTGCGCTCGGGCGGCTGGACGCTCTACGACACCACGCTCGACTACACGGTGGCCAACCCCGAGCGCAGCGACCACCTGATCGTGATGCTGCCCAAGGAACAGCTGGCCCTGCCCTCGCTGCCGCTCGCGCAGCTGGTGGCGCGGCGCATCGGCGGCACCAGCGGCATCTCGCGCGTGGCGCTCGAGACCATGCGCAGCACCTACCAGGAGCTGCCCTCGATGAGCGAGGCGGCCGCGCGCGGTGCGGGCGAGCTGCTGATCCAGCTGGTGCGGCTGTCGCTGATGGAGCTGGCCGGCCAGCACACGCAGCAGACCCAGCGCGAGGCACTGGCCGACCGCATCCGCCACCACGTGGCGCAGAACCTGCACGACCCGGCCCTGTCGGTCGAGGGCATCGCGCAGGCGCTGCGCTGCAGCAAGCGGCTGCTGCACGGCGCCTTCGCCGATGGCGAGGACACGCTCGCGGGCTACATCCAGCAGCAGCGGCTGGCCGCCAGCATCCGCGCGCTGCGCGACCCGGCACGCGTGGCCGAGCCCGTCACCGCCATCGCGCTCGCGGCCGGCTTCGTGAACCTCTCGCACTTCAGCCGCGTGTTCCGCGCCCACACGGGCCTGAGCCCGAGCGATTTCCGGCGCCAGGCGCTCGGCTGAAGCCGGCGGTCCGCGGCGCTGCGGATAATGGCCGCCTCCTCCCGACCTCCACCGCAGACGCCATGACCCTGTCCGCCTACCTGCTGTTCCTGCCGGCCTGCTTCGCCATCAACATGGCCTTCGGCCCCAACAACCTGCTCTCGGTGAGCAACGGCGCGCGCTACGGCATCGCGCAGGCCGTGACCGCCGCGGCCGGCCGCCTGGTCGCCTTCGCGCTGATGATCGCGATCGCCGGCCTGGGCATGGGCGCCGTGCTGGTGGCGTCCGAGCTGGCCTTCGACATCGTCAAGTGGATCGGCGCCGCCTACCTCGTGTGGATCGGCATCCGGCTGCTGCGCGCGCCCGCGCCCGAACTGGCGCAGCAGGCGCGCGAGCTCGCGGGCCCGCCGCCGATGCGTGTGCTGGTGCGCCAGGAGTTCACCGTCGCCGCCGGCAACCCGAAGGCGATCCTGGTGTTCACCGCCTTCTTCCCGCAGTTCGTGATGCCGGGCGCCTATGCTTCGAGCTACCTGCTGCTGGGCCTGACCTTCCTGGTCTTCGAGGTGGTGGCGATCGCGCTCTATGCGCTGCTCGGCGCGCGCATGCGCCGGCTGGCCGGCGGCAGCCGCGCGATGCGCTGGTTCAACCGCGTGAGCGGCAGCATGATGATCGGCTTCGGCTGCCTGCTGGCGTTGACGCGGCGGCCGAGCTGATCGCTCCACCCGTTCAGGCTGAGCCTGTCGAAGCCTCGCGCAAGGCTTCGACAAGCTCAGCCCGAACGGATCGTTGCCCGACTCAAGCCTTCAGGTACTCGGCCTTGGTGCCGAGCCAGCGGTCGATGTGCCGCCGCGCCAGCTCGGGATGCTGCTCGAGCATGCGCGGCGCGAGTTCGCGCGCCCAGTCGAGCAGCAAGGTGTCGGTCGTGAGGTCGGCGAAGCGCAGCAGCGGCGCGCCCGACTGGCGCGCGCCGAGGAACTCGCCGGGCCCGCGGATCTCGAGGTCGCGGCGCGCGATCTCGAAGCCGTCGCTGGTCTCTGCCATCGCGCGCAGCCGCGCGCGCGCCGCCTCGCCGACGCGGCCGCTGTCGCCGGGCGCATAGAGCAGCACGCAGGCCGAGGCCGCAGCGCCGCGGCCCACGCGGCCGCGCAGCTGGTGCAGCTGCGACAGGCCGAAGCGCTCGGCATGCTCGATCACCATCAGCGAGGCATTGGGCACGTCCACGCCGACCTCGATCACCGTGGTGCTCACCAGCACGTGCATCTGGTTGGCGGTGAAGGCGGCCATCACCGCCTGCTTCTCGGCCGTGGGCATGCGCGAATGCAGGAGGCCGACGTTGACCTGCGGCCCGAGCAGGTCGGCCAGCTCGTCGCGCGTGGCGGTGGCGTTGCGCAGGTCGACCGCCTCGCTCTCCTCGATCAGCGGGCAGACCCAGTAGACCTGCCGGCCCTGCTCGATCTGCGACTGGATGCGCGCGATCACCTCGTCGCGCCGGTGCTCGGCCACCAGCCGCGTGACGATCGGCGTGCGGCCCGGCGGCAGCTCGTCGAGCGTGGAGACGTCGAGGTCGGCGTAGTAGCTCATCGCGAGCGTGCGCGGGATCGGCGTGGCGCTCATCATCAGCAGGTGCGGCTCGAGCTCGTCGCGCGCCTTGCCGCGCAGCGCCAGCCGCTGCGCCACGCCGAAGCGGTGCTGCTCGTCGATGATCGCCAGCGCGAGGTTGTGGAAGCGCACCTTCTCGGAGATCACGGCATGGGTGCCGATCACCAGCGCGGCCTCGCCGCTCTCGACCGCCGCGCCCATGGCGTCGCGCTCCTTCTTCTTCTGGCTGCCGGTGAGCCAGGCCACGCGCAGGCCGCGCTCGGCCAGCAGCGGATCGAGCCAGCCGACCAGCTTGCCGAAATGCTGGGCCGCGAGGATCTCGGTCGGCGCCATCAGCGCGCACTGGAAGCCCGCGTCGATGCAGCGCGCCGCCGCGAGCGCGGCCACCACCGTCTTGCCCGAGCCCACGTCGCCCTGCAGCAGCCGGTGCATCGGCAGCTCGCGCCCGAGGTCGCGCGCGATCTCCTCGCCCACGCGCGCCTGCGCGCCGGTCAGGCCGAAGGGCAGCACGGCCAGCAGCGCGTCGTGCAGCGAGGCCTTGCCGCCGACGGGCGCGGCCGCCATGTCGAGCATCGGCGCGCGCTGCGCCGCGCGCTCCATGCGCGCCTGCATCTGCGACAGCTGCTGCGCCAGCAGCTCCTCGGCCTTGATGCGCTGCCAGGCCGGATGGCTGTGATCCTCGAGCGTGGCCATCGCCACGTCGGGCGTCGGGTAGTGCAGGAAGCTCAGCGAGGCGCGCAGGTCCCAGGCGCCGCGCAGGCCGATCTGCACCGGGATGGTCTCGTCGAGCACCGCGCGCGCGAGGCCCGAGCGCACCTCGCGCCGCAGCACCGGCTGCGCGAGGCCGGCCACGGTCGGATAGACCGGCGTGAGCGCCTCGGGCAGCGCGGTGCCCGCGGCCTTGACCGTGGGATGCATCATCTGCCGCCCGACGAAGCCGCCGCGCACCTCGCCGCGCACGCGCACTCGCGCGCCCACCGCGAGCTGCTTCTGCTGCGAGGGATAGAAGTTGAAGAAGCGCAGCTGGCAGGTCTCGCCGCCGTCGTCGATGGTCACGATGAGCTGGCGCCGCGGCCGGTAGGCCACCTCGGCTTCGGTCACCACGCCCTCGATCTGCGCGGTGTCGCCGTCGCGCGTGTCGGCCAGCCGCACCACGCGGGTCTCGTCCTCGTAGCGCATCGGCAGGTAGAGCGCGAAGTCGATGTCGCGCACCAGGCCGAGTTTGCGCAGCGCGCGCTGCACGACGCTGAGGCCGCTGCCCGGTGGGCCGGCCGGAGCGGCGGGTGCAGGCGTGGCGGCGCCCGGTGCGCTCGGCGCGGCGGCGGGTGTGGAGGCTTTCTTCTTGGCGGGCACGGACAGGTCTTCTAGCGTGGACGGCAAAGGTCCGTCAAGGCGCCGCGCGCATCGGGAAACATGAACTGGAAGCCGCCGCGCAGCAGCCGCGCGGGCACCACGCGCTGGCCTTCGAGCAGCAGGTCGGCCTGCTCGCCGAGCAGCAGCTTCACGGGCGCCGCGGGCGTGGGCATCCAGCAGGGGCGATGCAGCACCTCGGCCGCGACGCGCGTGAAGTCGTGCTGGCTCAGCGCCTGCGGCGCGGTCACGTTGAAGGCCTGCGCGGCCGGCGTGCCACCCTCGCGTTCGATCTGGCTCCAGGCATGCGCGAGCGCGCGCACCAGGTCGTGCACATGCACCCACGACAGCCACTGCCGCCCGCTGCCCAGCCGCCCGCCGACACCGAGCCGCACCGGCAGCAGCAGCAGCGAGCCCTGATGGCCCAGCACGAAGCCGAAGCGCATGCAGGCCACCTGCACGCCCAGCGCGACCGCGGCCTGCGCCGCCTGTTCCCAGCGCTGGCACAGGCGCGACATGAAGATGTCCTGCGGCGGCGCCTCCTCGTCCAGCGCGGCGGCATCGCCCTGCGGCTGCACGCCGTAGTAGCCGATGGCCGAGCCCGACAGCAGCAGCCAGGGCTTGCGCGGGCGCGCGGCCATCCATTCGACCAGCTGCCGCGTCAGGCCCTCGCGGCTGGCCAGCAGCTGGCGCTGGCGCCGCTCGCTCCAGCGCGCGCCGAGGATGCGCGCGCCCGCGAGGTTGACCACCACCTCGATCTCCTCGGCCGCGGGCAGCTCGGCCAGCGACTGCACGCAGCGCACCGCGCCGCCGAAGTTCCAGGCCGCCGCGCGCGCATCGCGCGTCCACACCGTGACCGCATGACCGTCGGCCAGCAGGTGGCGCACGAGGATCTGGCCGATGAAGCCGGTGCCGCCCGTGACCAGCACGCGCCGCGGCCGCGCGCCGAAGCGCACCGGCGCCTCGGTCTCGCGCACCCGCGCCTGGCGTCGGCGCCGCAGCAGCGCGCGCGCCGCGAAGGCATCGCGCAGCCCCGACACGCCCACCCCCACGCCGCACAGCGCGAGGAAGGCGCCGAGCCAGCCCTGCGGCTGCCAGGCGAGCGCGGTCGGCTCGGCGGCCCAGCCGACCGCCGCCAGCGCCAGCAGCGCGATGAAGGCGCCCGCGTTGATCGCCAGCACCGTGTGCGTGACACGCTCGGTGGCCGGCAGCAGGCGGCTGCGGTCCTCGACCACGAAGTCCCACAGCGTGAGCACGATCTCGACGCCGAACACGGCGAGCAGCACCCAGGCCCAGGCGCCATGCCAGGCCCAGGACGAGAGGCCGATGAACAGCAGGCAGTAGATCGACGAGCGCGTGGCATGGATCGCGAGCTCGCGCCCGGCCGAGGCGCGCCGCGGCAGCGCCTCGGTGCCCTCGTGGTGATAGAGCGTGTCGAAGGCGCCGAGCGCGCCCTGGGCCGCCATCAGCTGCAGCGCCAGCAGGTGCGTGTCGATCATCCGGGGGCGGACACTTCCTCGAACACGCCGACCTGGGTGAAGGTGGTGCCCATCAGCGGGTGGCGGATCTCGATGCGGATGTTGAAGCGCTCGGGCGTCTCGTTGTGGTGCCAGAGGAAGGTCTTGCCCGGCGTGAGCAGGCCCGGCAGCGGGATGCGCCAGCCGAGCAGCTGCCAGAAATAGCCGTCGCTCTGGAAATGCAGGCTGCCCTTCTCCACGCTGAGCACCAGCTTCATGCCCAGCCCCATGCCGACGTACTCGAGCACCTCGCCGCGCTCGCTCTCGCGCATGAAACTGGTGAACTGGATCGGCCGGCGCCCGTGCAGCCGGTAGATGCGCTGCTTGTAGATCGCGGGGTCGCCGGGCTTCGCGTAGACCTGGATCTCGACCGGGAAGTCGGCGTCGCTGTAGGGGATCAACGCGCCCTGGATCAGCGGCTGCGTGAGATGGCCCAGCAGCCGGCCGAAGCGCGAGCAGCGCAGCTCGCTGAGCGTGCCCCGGTAATGCAGCGCCTTGCCGGGCGAGGGGTTCTTGTCGAAGCGGCGGCGGATGTCGGCATGCAGGCCCTGCCAGGCGGCGCCGAGGATCTTCTTGAAGAGCTCGCCCTCGGAGGGTCCGGGCGCGGACCCGGCCTCCTGCGAAACGCGCGCTGCATGTGTATCGACCATGCGGCGATTCTGCCTCGCCGGCCCTCGCCCGACCCCGCGGCGGCGCCCGGTTTTCGCGCCATGGGACAATCGCCGCCTCGCTCTCCGAACGGCCCCTCGCGGCCACCTTCTTGGAACGGGCCCGTCCGGCCCTCAAGCATCATGCGCGCCTTCACGCTCTCCGATTTCGATTTCGCCCTGCCGCCCGAGCTGGTGGCGCAACACCCGGCCACCGAACGCACCGCCTCCCGCCTGCTCGACGGCACCGGCCCCGCACCGTCCGACCGCATCTTCCGCGACCTGCCCTCGCTGCTGCGCGAGGGCGACCTGCTGGTCTTCAACGACACCCGCGTCGTCAAGGCGCGCCTGTTCGGCGAGAAGCCGACCGGCGGCAAGCTCGAGCTGCTGGTCGAGCGCGTGCTGCAGGGGCAGGAGGTGGTGGCCCACATGAAGGTCAGCAAGAAGCCGCCCGTGGGCACCACGCTGCAGATGGTCGGCGGCTTCCGCGCCACCCTGCTCGGCCGCTGGCCCGAGGAGGACGGCGCCCTGTTCCGCTTCGCCTTCGAGAGCGACAGCGGCGAGAACCCCTACCTGCTGATGGAGCGCTGCGGCCACGTGCCGCTGCCGCCCTACATCACGCACGACGACTCGGCCGAGGACGAGCGCCGCTACCAGACCGTGTTCGCGCGCGTGCCCGGCGCCGTGGCCGCGCCCACCGCCGCGCTGCACTTCGACGAGGGCCTGCTGGCCGCGCTCGAGGCGCGCGGCGTGCGGCGCGCCAACGTCACGCTGCACGTGGGCGCCGGCACCTTCCAGCCCGTGAAGACCGAGAACATCGCCGAGCACACCATGCACGCCGAACGCTACGAGGTGCCCGAAGCCACGCAGCGCGCCATCGCCGAATGCAAGGCGCGCGGCGGCCGCATCGTGGCCGTGGGCACGACCACCGTGCGCACGCTCGAGTCGTGGGCCAGGAGCGGCGAGGCCGCGGGCGACACCCGCATCTTCATCACGCCGGGCTTCGCCTTCGCGCACGTCGACCTGCTGATCACCAACTTCCACCTGCCCAAGAGCACGCTGATGATGCTGGTCTCGGCCCTCGCGGGCTACGAGCGCGTGATGGCGCTGTATGCGCACGCCATCGCGCAGCGCTACCGCTTCTTCAGCTATGGCGATGCGATGCTGCTCGCGCGCCAACCGAGAACAGAGGACTGACCCCCATGCTGAACTTCGAACTCCTCAAGACCGACCCCGACAGCCACGCGCGCCGCGCCACGCTCACGCTCAACCACGGCGTGGTGCAGACGCCGATCTTCATGCCCGTGGGCACCTACGGCACCGTCAAGGGCGTGATGCCGCGCAGCCTCGAGGAGATGGGCGCGCAGATCATCCTGGGCAACACCTTCCACCTGTGGATGCGCCCGGGCCTGGACGTGATGCAGAGCTTCGGCGGGCTGCACCAGTTCGAGAAGTGGAACAAGCCGATCCTCACCGACTCGGGCGGCTTCCAGGTCTGGTCGCTGGGCGCGATGCGCAAGATCAGCGAGGAAGGCGTGAAGTTCGCGTCGCCGGTCAACGGCGACAAGCTGTTCCTCACGCCCGAGGTCTCGATGCAGATCCAGACCATCCTCAACAGCGACATCGTGATGCAGTTCGACGAGTGCACGCCCTACGACACCAAGGGCCACATCACGACCGAGGCCGAGGCGCGCATCTCGATGGAACTGAGCCTGCGCTGGGCCAAGCGCTGCCAAGCCGAGTTCGAGCGGTTGCAGAACCCGAACGCGCTGTTCGGCATCGTGCAGGGCGGCATGTACGAGAACCTGCGCGAGGAATCGCTGACGGCGCTGGTCGACATGGACTTCCCCGGCTACGCCATCGGCGGGGTGAGCGTGGGCGAGCCCAAGGAGGAGATGCTGCACATCATGGGCCACACGCCGCACCGGCTGCCCGCGCACAAGCCGCGCTACCTGATGGGCGTGGGCACGCCCGAGGACCTGGTGCAGGGCGTGGCCGACGGCGTCGACATGTTCGACTGCGTGATGCCCACGCGCAATGCGCGCAACGGCACGCTGTTCACGCGCTTCGGCGACCTCAAGATGCGCAACGCGCGCCACAAGAGCGACCCGCAGCCCATCGATCCGAGCTGCACCTGCCACGCCTGCGCGGGCACATCGGGCGTGAGCTGGAACGACGGCGGGCGCGAGGGCTTCAGCCGCGCCTACCTGCATCACCTCGACCGCTGCGGCGAGATGCTCGGGCCGATGCTCACGACCATCCACAACCTGCACTACTACCTGAACCTGATGCGCGAGATCCGCGAGGCGCTCGACGCGGGAACGTTCACGGAATTCCGCGCGCGCTTCAAGTCGGAGCGGGCACGGGGCGTCTGAGACGCGACGCGCGTTCCGCGCTAACCTCGCGGGCTTCCAGGCTGTCGTCTTCCACGCCCATGAGCACCGCACCCTCGCCCTATACCGCGCGCTATCCCTCGCTCGCCGAGCGCACCGTCTTCATCTCGGGCGGCGCGAGCGGCATCGGCGAATCGCTGGTGCGGGCCTTCCATGCGCAGGGCGCGAAGGTCGGCTTCTGCGACATCGACAGCGCCGCGGGCCAGGCGCTCGCGGGCCAGCTGCGCGGCGAGCATCCCGCGCTGTTCCTGCCCTGCGACGTGACCGACACGGCCGCGCTGGGCGCCACCATCGACGCGGTGCGCTCGCACTTCGGGCCGGTGGGCGTGCTGCTCAACAACGCGGCCAACGACCGCCGCCACGAGATGGCCGACGTCACCGACGAGGACTTCGACCGGCTGGTGGCCGTGAACCTCAAGCACCAGTTCTTCGCCGCGCAGGCGGTGGCGCCCGACATGCGCGCGCTGGGCGGCGGCTCGATCGTCAACTTCGGCTCGGTCAGCTGGATGATGAAGGGCCGCGGCTACCCGGTCTACCAGGCCTGCAAGGCCGCGGTGCGCGGCCTCACGCGCTCGCTGGCGCGCGACCTGGGCAAAGAGAACATCCGCGTCAACACGATCGTGCCGGGCTGGGTGATGACCGAGCGGCAGCTGCGGCTGTGGGTCAAGCCCGAGTCGGGCGCGGAGATCGATGCCGCCCAGTGCCTGCCGGGCCGCGTGATGGGCGAGGACATCGCGGCGATGGCGCTGTTCCTGGCGGCCGACGATTCGCGCATGTGCACGGCGCAGGACTACGTGGTGGACGCGGGCTGGACCTGAGCGCCATCTCGCACCACCAAAAGAAAAAGCCCGGCACTGCCGGGCTTTTTTGCTGGACGCGGGCCGCGCGCGGATCAGTCGCGCAGTTCGGCCGGCACCTTGCCGCCGTTGGCCGCCAGCTTGGTCATGACCTGGCGGTGCAGCCAGATGTTCATCTTGGCGCTGTCGCTGGTGTCGGCGCCGTAGCTCAGCTCGGCCGCGAGCTGCTTGCGCGCGTCGAGGCTGCTGTCCAGGCCCAGCAGCTTCATCAGGTCGACGATGGAGGTGCGCCAGTTGAGCTGCTTCGCGCCCGGCATGCCGTCGAGCAGGGCCTCGACGTCGACCACCGTGATGGCCGGCGGCGGTGCGGCGGCGGCCGGGGCACCCGCGGGTGCCGGTGCGGCGGGGGCAGCGGGTGCCGTGGCCGGCGGTTGCGCGGCCTGCGCGGACGGGAAGATCTTGGAAAGGATGCTGCCGAAGATGCTCATTGCGCGTACTCCTTCGAGATGAGACGGGGGACGGACCGGGGCTGCGGCCGCGAATGCGGCGCAGCGGGCGGTTGTAGCACGAGCGCGTGACCGCCCTCCTCAGGCCGCGGGTTGCGGCGGGGTCCGGGGCGTGAAGGATTTCGCGTCCGGCTCCGACGATGCGGCCGAGGCACCGCAGGCATGGCAGAAGCGCGAGAAGGCACTCTTGCGCGTCTCGCAGACCTCGCAGTGGTCGTGCAGGCCGATGCCGCAGTGCGGGCAGAAGTCGATCGCCGTGTTCTTCAGGTCCACCGGCCGCTCGCAGCCGGGGCACACGCCCTTGTCGAGCCGCGCCAGCGCGGTGTCGTAGCTCAGTTCCTCGCGCCGCACCTGGTCGGGCTGCTGCTCGGCCAGCTTCTGGCGCGCGAGGTAGTTGTTGAGCGCGACGATCGCGTAGCGCCCCACCAGCACCGTGATCACGATGCCCACCGCGTAGCGCACGTAGCCGCCGTAGCTCGGCAGGTAGGGCACGAGTTCGACGAAGAAGGCGAACAGCGCGAACAGGATGAAGCCCCAGACGAAGGGCCACCAGGTGCTCTTGCGCTTCTTCACGAACAGCCAGCCCGCGACCACCAGGAGCGGCAGCGTGAGCGCGAGCCGGTAGGCGAACACGCGCAGCTCGATGCGGCGGTACTCGGCGTCGAGCTTGAGCTGCGCGTCGCGCTCCAGCTCGGCCAGCGCGGTGCGCGCGCGCTGCTCGGCCTGGCGCGCGTCGAGCATGCGCTGCTGCTGCGCGTTGACCTGGCGCTGCACCGCCTCCTCCTTCTGCTTGATGGCGTCGAGCGCCTTGGTGCGCGCGATCAGCTCGGGATCCTGGTCGGGCTGCGCGGTGGCGCGGCGCGTGGCGATCCAGTTGCCGAAGGTCTCGCGTGCATTGGCGCCGGCCTGCTGCGCGGCCTGCAGCTGCAGCCGGATCTGGTCGAGGTCGCGCGAGGCCTGCAGCTCGGCGGCCTCCGAGGCCTTGACGGTGGCGCGCAGCGGATCGGCCGCGCGGTGGTCGATGAAGTCCTCGATGGTGCGCACGCGCTCGACCTGCGGCAGGTCGCCCACGATGGTGCTGCCCAGCCCGATCAGGAAGCCCGCGAACACCAGCGCCACCAGCCAGAGGCCGCGGCGGAACCATTTCTCGGAGAGGCGCAGGGATTTGCTCATGTCGTCGTTCCTTCCATTCTTCTCGTGCGGGCCGTGCTCACAGCTTGAACGCCACCGGCGCCGCGCCCAGGCCCGCGCGCTGCAGCCATTCGAACACCGAATCGACGGTCACGGTCTCGATGCGGTCCGAGAAGCGCTTGTCGTTGGGATGGTCGTCGAAGGCGATGTTGGCCGAGCCGATGCGCCCGCCCAGGCGGGTCAGCGGGCCGAGCTTCAAGGTGGTGGGCTCGTAGCCCTTGAACTGCAGCCAGGCCTGCGCCTGCGAGCGATTGGCGATGGTGGCGGGCTCCATCGCGGCGGCCAGCGTCTCGAGCGCCCACTGGTTCGACTGCTGGTACTTGCGGCCCCAGGCGTAGCTGACGACGCTGTAGGGCGCGACATGCAGCCGCACCAGGCGCGGCGTCGGCTCCTGCAGCGCGGCCAGCAACTGCGCCTGCACCTGCGGCGTGGGCACGACCCAGGCGGTCTCGTAGCGCCAGAGGTCGTCGAGGAAGAACTCGCCGAGCCCCTGGCGGTAGACCGCCGCCACCGCGGTGCCGCACTGGTTGAGCTTGTGCACCACGCGCCACGGGCCGGCCTCGGTCTTGTAGGCCAGGCCGAGGTGCGAGTAGCGCAGGCCGTACTTGCTCAGGTCCTGGCCGGCGCGCGCCAGCACGACGACGCGCGCGCCGCTGGCGTCGAGCTGCTGCGAGGTGCGCTCGGCCAGCTCCATGCCCTTGGCGATCAGCGCGGCGCCGGGCTTGACCTGCTCGCACGAGCGGCCGGCCTGCGCCTGCGTCGCCGCGGCGGCCACGGCGAACGCGGCCAGCGCCAGGAAAGCGGCGCGCTTCATGACAGCCTCTCGTTGGCCAGCAGCGCGCGGCCGATGGCGTTGGGCACGAAGGCCAGCACCTCGCCCGCGGCCGAGAGCACGACGCCGGTGCCGATCACGCTGACGACGATGGCGGTGCCGACCGCGGTCGAGGCGCCCTGCGCCACGCGGCCCGCCACCTTGACGCTGGCGCGCGCGCCGTCGGCGGCGCGTTCGAGCACGTAGACCGTGCCGTCGGCCGAGGCCTCGACGGCGACCACGGTCAGGATCGAGCCGCCGACCGAGAGCGCGGCCGGCACTTCGCCGGCCTTGGCGGCCGAGGCGCCGGCGGCACCGACCGCGGAGGCGCCGACCAGCACCGAGGCCACGGGCAGCATCGACAGCGCGATGGAGGCATCGCTCTGGGCGCGGGCCACGGGCGCCGCGAGCGCGGCGAAGGCGGTGCAGGCGGCCACGAGGACGGTGGCCAGGGACTTGCGGGCGAAAGCGGTGTTCATGATCGGACTCCTTGCGTGCGGGGTGCGGGCGGTCATTCGGCGGCCGGGGTCTGGGCGGCTTCGACGCGGGCGGCGTGGCGGCCTTGCAGGCGGGCTTCGGCGAGGTCGGCCTCGTGGCGGTCGCGCAGGGTCTTGGCCAGCGTGAAGGCCGAGCTGATCAGGAACAGCCAGCTCACGCCGAGGAAGGCCTTGTAGGTGTCGTTGATCTCCATGCGCAGCAGGCCCCAGCCGGTCAGCAGCATCGCGACGAAGAAGCTGCCCCAGACGACCAGCTTCCACATCGGCAGGTCGCGGCCGGCGGCATGCTGGTTGTCGCGCACGAACTTCGACAGCACGAAGGCCGTGCTCAGGCAGAACACATAGCCCATCACCATGAAGGCCCGGTCCAGTGCCTCGCCCGGCAGCCAGCTCAGGCCGGTCGCGCAGAGGAAGACGGCGATCGCGAAGGACGCCCAGACCTGGAACTGCCAGGCCCGCGTGTCGCGCTGGACCGGAGCGGTGGTGATGGTGTTGGCTATATGGGTTTGCATGAGTGCCTCGCGGCGTAGTGAAGGTGGGCGGATGATGGTCCGCCCCCGCGCCGCGGGACTCGAATGATTCGACCGGTTCAGCGTTTCGGCTCCGGCAGTATCTCCAACGGATACTTTTCGGGGTATCTCGCCCCCCCAAGAGAAAGGCCGCCCGAAGGCGGCCCGTGTCCGTGCGCGCGATCCCGGATTCAGGGCTGCAGCAGCCCGCCCACGCGCTGCTGCAGCAGCTCGGGCCGCACCTCGGCCGGCGCCACCGGTGCGCCGACGTTGAGGCCCACGCGGCTGAAGAAGCCGCGGCGGAAGGGCTTGACCATCGCCACCGGCTCGCCGCCGCGCAGCTCGATGCGGCTGAAGAACGAGCCCCAGAGGTTGGTCAGCGCCATCGGGATCACGGGCGGCTCGATGCCCTCGGCGCGCGCGCCGTCCACGATCTTCATCACGCCGCCCTTGAAGGGCTGCAGCGCGCCGTCGCGCGTGATCGCGCCCTCGGGGAAGATCGCCAGCAGGTCGCCCTCGCGCAGCACGCCGAGCGCCTTGGCGAAGGCCGCCTCGTAGGCCGCCGGGTCTTCCTTCTGCGGCGCGATCGGGATCGCCTTGGCGAGCTTGAACAGCCAGCCGAGCACCGGCACCTTGAAGATGCGGTGGTCCATGATGAAGCGGATCGGCCGCGGGCTCGCGGCCATCAGCAGCACCGCGTCGATGAAGCTCACGTGGTTGCACACCAGCACGGCCGGGCCCTCGACGGGGATGTGCTCGTCGCCCCGGATGTCGAAGCGGTAGACGAAGCGCGACAGCACCCAGGCCACGAAGCGCAGCAGGTACTCGGGCACCAGCATGAAGATGTAGAAGGCCACCACCGCGTTGGCGATGCCGGTGAACAGGAAGATCTGCGGGATGGTGAAGCCCGCGCCCAGCAGCGCGCCCGCGATCACCGAGCTGCCGATCATGAACAGGGCATTGAGGATGTTGTTGGCCGCGATGATGCGCGCGCGGTGCGTGGGCTGGCTGCGCAGCTGGATCAGCGCGTACATCGGCACGCTGTAGAGGCCCGCGAACAGCGACAGCAGCGCCAGGTCGGCCATCACCCGCCAGTGCGCGCTCTGGTGCAGGAAGGCGCCGAGCCCCATCTCGGGCACCGCGGGCAGGCCGCGCGCGGCGAAGTACAGGTCGATCGCGAACACGCTCATGCCGATGGCGCCCAGCGGCACCAGCCCGATCTCGACCTGGCGCCGGCTCAGCGTCTCGCACAGCAGCGAGCCGACGCCGATGCCGATCGAGAACACCACCAGCAGCAGCGAGGCGACCTGCTCGTTGCCGTGCAGCACCTCCTTGGCGAAGCTCGGGAACTGGCTCAGGAACACGGCGCCGAAGAACCACATCCACGAGATGCCCAGCAGCGAGCGGAACACCACGATGTTCTCGTGCGCGAGCTTGAGGTTGCGCCAGGTCTCGCTGACCGGGTTCCAGTTGACGACCAGCTTCGGGTCGGTGGCGGGTACCGGCGGGATCGCCTGCGCCACGGCGCGCCCGGCCAGCGCCAGGGCCACGCAGGCGACGGCCACGCTCAGGTGGCCGATCTGCGGCACCGCCACCAGCAGGCCGCCGGCCACCTGGCCCAGCAGGATCGCGATGAAGGTGCCCATCTCGACCATGCCGTTGCCGCCCGTGAGCTCGCGCGCGTCGAGCACCTGCGGCAGGTAGGCGAACTTGACCGGGCCGAACAGGGTGGAGTGCAGGCCCATGAGGAAGACGCAGCCCAGCAGGATCACCGCGTCGGCGCGCACGAAGCCCCAGGCCGCGATCAGCATGATCGCGATCTCGAGGTTCTTGACGAAGCGGATCATCTTCGTCTTGTCGAACTTGTCGGTGAGCTGGCCCGCGGTGGCCGAGAACAGCAGGAAGGGCAGGATGAACAGCGCGCCGATCACCAGCCCCGCCATCGAGGGCTGCATCCAGCTGAGCTGCAGCTGGTAGGTCACCATCACGGTGAAGGCGAACTTGAACAGGTTGTCGTTCGCCGCGCCCGCGAACTGGGTCCAGAAGAAGGGCGCGAAACGCCGCTGGCCGAGCAGCGCGAACTGGTTGGCGTGGGCATTCGCCTCGGGCGGGGCAGCGGCGGGCGTGGTCATTCGGAAGCTTCTCCTCTTGGCGGCTCCGCGCGGCCCCCGGCGGGGAACGCTCGCGGGGCCGGGGGCTGTCGTCAGGCCGTCAGGGCGGCCGCGCCGGGATTGTGCCGCAGGGCCACGGCGCGCCAGCCGCTGTCGAGCCGCTTGAGCGCGGCCAGCACCGGCAGCGCGGCCAGGGCGGCGCACAGGTGCTTGAGCGTGTGGCCCGAGATCACGCCGTGCGTGGCCTCGTAGATCGGCTGGTCGGCCAGCTCGAAGGCCTTGGCCAGCACGTAGGCCGCGATCACCCAGCCCAGGCGCAGGCCGACGGCGCCGGGCATCGGCCGCGACAGCGCCAGCGTGAGCACCAGCGCCATGCCGCCGAACTGCACCAGCGCCCAGGGCAGCACGTTGCCGGTCTCCTGCGCGATCTCGGCCGACAGCAGGCCGGTGGTGAGCACGAACCAGGCGGCCGGCCAGCCGGCGCGCTGGCTCACGCGCTCGCAGACCGCCACCCCGATCAGGCCGGCGAAGGCGACCGCCATGCCGGCGCGGTCGGCCGCCAGCCGCGGCGCGTCGGGCGCCAGGTGATAGAAGGCCGAGCCGGCGGCGGTGGCGATCAGGCCGGCGAAGAAGAGCCAGGCGCAGTCGAGCGTGTTGTCGGGCGGATCGCTGGCCGGCGGCGCGAGCGGGAAGCCGGCCAGCGCCTCGTGGTGCGCGCGGTCGATGCGGTTGAGCCAGTACAGGCCCCAGCAGCCCATGAGGACGAAGGGCAGGTTGCTCAGCACGTCCATGGCGTTGGGCAGGCCGTGCCAGGAACGGGTGTCGGCGAAGACCAGGGCGATCGCGACCTCGGCGGCCGGCAGCGCCGGGCCGACGATGCCGATCAGGAGCAGCAGGCCCAGGAAGAAGGCCAGGCCACGTTCGCGGCGTGTCAGGGAGTGGAGGAGCATGTCTGTTCTCGAAGTTGGGTGACGGCGGGATGGCCGATCGGTTGGCGGGCGGAATTTAGTTGCCAGCCTCTCCCCAGGCATCGAGAATCGATACGAGGCACTATTTCACACCCATCGGTATCTCCAACCGATACCCAACCGGAACCCCGCCACCTTCATGAGTACCACCGTCGACCTCGTCCAGGCCCTGAAGAACGAACTCAAGAGCGCCCGCATGACCTACGCCGACCTGGCGCGCTCGCTCGACATGGCCGAGTCCAGCGTCAAGCGGATGCTGGCCAAGAGCGACATGCCGCTGTCGCGCGTGGACGCCATCTGCCGCGCGCTGAAGATCGATTTCGCCGAGCTGGCGCGGCGTGTGGCCGACGCCCAGCCGCTGCTCAAGGAACTGACGCACGAGCAGGAGAAGGCCGTGGTCAAGGACAAGAAGCTGCTGCTGGTGGCGATCAGCGTGCTGAGCCAGTGGACGCTGGAGCAGATCGTGACGGCCTACCGGATCAGCGAGGCCGAGTGCATCGGCTTCCTGGCCCAGCTCGACCGCATCGGGATCATCGAACTGCGGCCGCTGAACCGGTATCGCCTGAAGCTCGCCAAGACCTTCCGCTGGCGCCCGCACGGGCCGGTGATGGAGTTCTTCCGCGAGAACGTGGTGCTCGACTACTACCGCGGCGGCTTCGACGGCCCGGCCGAGGGCCTGCTGCTGGTGCACGGCTCGATCAGCCGTTCGCTGGCGCCGGCCTTCCTGGAGCGGCTGCAGCGCGTGGCGCAGGACTTCGCGCAGCAGCACCAGACCGACCAGAAGCTGTCGCCCAAGGACCGCGAGGGCTACACGCTGCTCTTGGGGATGCGCAACTGGGAGTTCGAGCTGTTCACGCGGCTGCGGCGGGCCTGAGCCCGGGCCGCCGGGGTCAGGCCTTGGCGGCTTCGAGCGTGTCGCGCGTGGTCCGCGCCGCGGCGCGCGCGGCCTCGGCGAAATCGTCGCCCGACGAGGCATAGATGATCGCGCGCGAGGAGTTCACGACGATCGGCGCGTCGGCGCGCCAGCCGGCGCGCACGGTGGCAACCGCGTCGCCGCCCTGGGCGCCGACGCCCGGAATCAGCAGCGGCACCGTCGGCGCCAGCGCGCGCACGCGCTCGATCTCGGCCGGGTAGGTGGCGCCGACCACGAGGCCGAGCTGGCCGTTGAGGTTCCACGGGCCCTGCGCCAGCCGCGCGACGTGCTCGTAGAGGAAGGGCTGGCCCTCGACGCTCGCCAGCCGCTGGCCCTGCAGGTCGGACCCGCCGGGGTTGCTGGTGCGGCACAGCAGGAACGCACCCTTGCCGTGGTGGCGCAGGTAGGGCTCGACCGAGTCGAAGCCCATGAAGGGCGAGAGCGTGACCGCGTCGGCGCCGTAGCGCTCGAAGGCCTCGATGGCGTACTGCTCGGCGGTGGAGCCGATGTCGCCGCGCTTGGCGTCGAGGATGGTCGGCACCTGGGGCGCGTTGCGGCGCATGTGCTCCATGAGCCGTTCGAGCTGGTCCTCTGCGCGGTGGGCCGCGAAGTAGGCGATCTGCGGCTTGAAGGCGATGGCGAGGTCGGCCGTGGCGTCGACGATGCGGGCGCAGAAGTCGTAGATGCGGCGCGCGTCGCCCTTGAACTGCCCCGGGAACTTCGCCGGCTCCGGATCGAGCCCCACGCAGAGCAACGAACCGTTTGTTTGCTGCGCGGCGGCAAGCTTGTCGAGGAAAGTCATGGGGGGCGATTTTAAAGGGGGCTCCCGACGGCCCCCGCCCCGGCTCAGCCCGCCTCGGGCTGCTGCTGCGCGGCCGCCAGGCACAGGTCGGCCCAGGCGCGGCCCTTGTCGACCGGATTGCGCAGCAGGTACGCCGGGTGGTAGGTGGCGACCACCGGCACGCCCGCCAGCTGCGCCGCCTGGCCGACCCGGCCGCGCAGCTTGCCCAGCGGCTCGCCGCTCTGCATCAGGCCCTGCGCGGCCAGCGGACCCATGGCCAGCACCAGCCGGGGCGCGAGCGCCGCGGCATGTTCGGCGAAGGCCTCGTCGAGCGGGCGCGGGCCGCCGGGCTGGCCCGAGGCCACGCCGCGGTGCAGGCGCATCAGGTGCACCGGCGTGCCGCCCTCGTGCAGCTTGAGCGCGCGCAGCATGTTGTCGAGCAGCCGGCCGGCATCGCCCGCGAAGGGTTCGCCGTGGCGGCCGTCGGCCTCGGGCGGCATGTCGGCCAGCACCAGCCAGCCGCCCTGCGGCGCAACGCCCTCGGCGGCGTCGGCATAGAGGCGGCGCGGCGCCTCGACCAGCACGGCCGCGCCGTGGCCGGCGGGAACCGGCGCCGGGCGCGGCGGCGGCGCGGCCACGGGCGCGCGCGCGGCGGCCGGGGCACGCGGCGCGACCGGTTCGGGTTCGGGCACGGCGTCGTCACGGGCGTCATAGCGGGCGTCCGGCGGCGGCATGTCGATCGGTTCGGCCTCGTCCTCCACCACCGGCGCGGGCGCCACGGCCACGGGGACCTCGGCCGCCTCGGGCACCGGCCACCAGACCTTCACGCCCATCTCGTCGAGCATCGCGCGCTG
The DNA here is from genome assembly GCF_025376855.1 of Variovorax endophyticus. Classification (NCBI taxonomy): domain Bacteria; kingdom Pseudomonadati; phylum Pseudomonadota; class Betaproteobacteria; order Burkholderiales; family Comamonadaceae; genus Variovorax; species Variovorax endophyticus. The sequence goes on along the minus strand of NZ_JAHUTH010000020.1, from coordinate 45,150 downwards.
GCGCGCGTCGAGCCGCAGGGTCTGCACGGCGGCGTTCATCGCAAGGCTCCCCAGGCACTGCCTGTTTCGTTGAGGCGCATGCTCATGACGATCGCATCCTCGCGGCCGCCCTCGGCGCCCGGGTAGTAGCCCTTGCGCACGCCGACCGTGCGGTAGCCCTGGCGCAGGTAGATGTCGAGTGCGCGCCGGTTGCTCTGGCGCACCTCGAGCCACAGCCACTGGGCGCCCTGGGCGCGCGACCAGCCGGTCAGCGCCTCGAGCATCAGCGGCGCCCAGCCCTGGCGCTGGAAGGCCGGCGCCACGGTGATGTTGAGCAGGTGCACCTCGTCGACGCCCTTCATGGCCACGAAGTAGCCGATCAGCATCTCGCCGAGGCTGGTGACCGGCGAGAGGCGCGCCGCCTCGATGCCGGTGCCGGCGACCGGCGCCAGCAGGCACTGGCAGTGGTAGCCGACGGCGATCGAGTCGGTGAAGTTGGCGCGCGTCCAGGGATGGCTGTAGGCCGTCTGCTCGACGGCGCAGACGGCGTCGAGCCGCTCGATGGTGAGCGGCTCGAGGCGGGCTTCCACGGGTTGCGGGAGGGCGCTCATGCGGTCGCGGGCGGTGTGTTGTGGTGGGCGGCGGCCGCCTTGATGGCGGCACGCTCCTCGGTGGTTTGCGCCACTTTATCGCGAACGTAGAGCGGCCAGGCCTGCGCCGCGGGCACGGTGCGGCCTGCCGCCAACAGCGCGGGGGCCAGGCGCAGCATGGCGGCGGCCGTGGGCAGCACCGCGTGGCGCGCGGCGGCGGCCGGCAGGCGCTCGCCGTAGGCGGCGAAGGCATTGCCGGCCAACGCCCAGCCAGCCGGCACCACGAGCGATTCGGGCGCCATCAGCAGCGGGCCCTCGGCGCCGGCGGCGGGCTCGCCGAGCGGGCCATGGGCCTCGAAGTCGTAGCGCGCGGCGTAGATCTCCTCCATGCGCGCGTCGAGCAGCGCCACCGTGCGCTGCGCGCCGAAGGCATGGCGCGCCTCCTCGGCCACGGCCAGCAGGGTGTCGACCGGCAGCAGCGGCACGCCCGAGCCGAGCGCCAGGCCCTGCGCCACCGCGCAGGCGGTACGCAGCCCGGTGAACGAGCCCGGGCCGCGGCCGAAGGCGATGGCGTCGAGCCGCGCCAGCGCGAGGCCGGCCTCGGCCAGCAGCTGCTGGATCAGCGGGATCAGCGTGGCCGAGGACTGGGCGCCGCCCGCGCCCTCGTGGGTCCACACGCGCTCGCCGCGGCGCACCGCGATCGACAGCTGCTCGGTGCTGGTGTCGAAGGCCAACACATCAGGCATCGCGACGCCCTCCCGCCACCGCGGCCACGGCCGGCACCAGGCCGGCGGCGCGCGCGGGCGCCGGCTTCTGCACGCCGAACAGGATGCCCGCGGTCACCAGCAGCAGGCCGGCGATCAGGTTCCAGTAGAGCGGCTCGTCGAGCCACAGCACCGCGCCCAGCGCCGACAGGCCGGGCACCAGCGCCGTGATCATGGTGGTGCGCACCGGGCCGAAGTGCTGGACCATCTTCGTGAAGGTGATGCCCGACACCACGACCGAGCCGATGCCCTGGAACAGCATCTGGAACGCCAGCTCGCCCCAGGGCGCGCTGCCGATGCGGCTGGCAACCCAGCCGCCGGCCACCAGCAGGCTGTAGACCGGCACGTAGCTCAGCAGCGCGAACACGGTGATGGCGATGGTGGCGCGCACGGCGTCGAGGCCGTGGCGGCGCACCACGATGCTGTAGCAGGCCCAGCAGAAGGCCGCGGCCATGAACAGCAGGTCGCCCTTCCAGACCTCGCCGCCCTCGAAGGCATGCAGCAGGCTGCGCCCGCCCACCAGCAGGTCGCCGGCGACGATCAGCGCCAGCCCGAGCGCGCGCGCCGGCGTGATGCGGTCGCGCAGCACCAGCGCGGCCAGCAGGGTGGTCCACAGCGGCAGGCTGCCGGGCAGCAGCACCGAGGCATGGCTGGCCGGCGCGAAGAAGAAGCCGCAGTAGGCGCACACGGCATAGGCGACGCCGCCGAACACGCCGGCCATGGCCGTGACGCGCAGCGACAGCGGCGACAGGCCGAAGAAGGAGGCCGCCGCCTGCGCGCCGCCCGCGCGGGCGCGCATCACGAGCCACGCGCCCCAGGGCACCAGCACCAGGCTGGCGCCGCAGATGCGCGCGAAGGCGATGTCGAACGGGGACAGCGAGCGGCCGGCCGAGGCGCGCGCGATGACGATGAAGGCGGTCCACACCAGCACGGTGATCACGGCCGCGCCGATGCCGACGGTGCGGGGGGAGAGACGGGCAGGGGGAGACATCGGGGGCGCGGCGGGCATCCTCGGGATTATCGAGGGGCCCCGCGGACTGCGCCCGGCGGGGGACGAATCGCGACCCGCGGCGGGGTCAGCCGGCCGCGCCGTCGCCGCGCACGATCGCCAGGCCGGCCCGGCGCAGCGGCGCCAGCGCCTTCTCGGGCGCCTGGGGCGACACCAGCAGCCGCGCGGCCGCGCGCACCGGGTTCACGACCCAGGCCGAGGCCGCGCCCAGCTTCTCGGACGAGGCCAGCACCACGGTCTCGGCGGCCGCCGCCATCAGCGCGCGCTTGATCTCGGCCTCCTCGCTGTCGCCGGTGGTCAGGCCGGCCTCGGCATGCACGCCGGTGACGCCCAGGAAGAAGAGGTCGGCATGCACGCGCGAGATGGCGTCCATCGCGGCCGCGCCCACCGCCACCATCGAATGCCGGAACAGCCGCCCGCCGATCAGCAGCAGCTCGAGCCGGTCATGGCCGGCCAGTTCGGCCGCCACCAGCGGGCTGTGGGTGACGACGGTGGCGCGCAGGTCCAGGGGCAGGTGGCGCGCGAGCTGCACGGCGGTGGTGCCGCCGTCGACGAACACCACCTGGCCCGGGCGCACCATGCGCGCGGCGGCGCGGCCGATGGCCACCTTCTCCCCGGGCGCGATGCGCTGGCGGCCCGCGAGGTCGGCCTCGGCCGGTGCCAGCGGCAGCGCGCCGCCGTGCACGCGCTGCAGCCGGCCCTCGGCGGCGAGCTCGCGCAGGTCGCGCCGGATCGTGTCTTCCGACAGGCCCAGCGCCTCGCTGAGCGGCTTGGCGACCACCTGGCCGTCGCGCGCCAGGACCGAGAGGATGTGTTGCTTGCGCTGCCGGGTGAGCATGGGCCGATGGTAGCGTCGGCTTCACGCGACTGCACGAATTTTCTTGTTATTGCACGAATTCGCACCTATGCTCGCCGCCATGACCCTGCAAGACCGCGTCCGGGTGCACGAAGTCACCCTTCTCTCCGACAACTGGTACACGCTGAAGACCACGGCCTTCGACTGGCGCCGCAACGACGGCAGCTGGCAGCGCATGCACCGCGAGACCTACGACCGCGGCAACGGCGCCACCCTGCTGGCCTACAACCGCGCGCGGCGCACGGTGCTGCTGACGCGGCAGTTCCGCTACCCGGCCTTCGTCAACGGCTGGGACGACCTGCTGATCGAGGCCGCGGCCGGCCTGCTCGACAACGCGGCGCCCGAGGAACGCATCCGCGCCGAGGTCGAGGAAGAGCTCGGCTACCGGCTGGGCACGGTGCACAAGGTCTTCGAATGCTTCATGAGCCCGGGCTCGGTGACCGAGAAGCTGCACTTCTTCGTCGCCGAGTACGAGCCCTCGATGCGCGTGGGCGCGGGCGGCGGGCTGGCCGAGGAGGGCGAGGACATCGAGGTGCTCGAGTTCGGCATCGACGAGGCGCTGGCCATGGTGGCCGACGGCCGCATCGCGGACGCGAAGACGATCCTGCTGCTGTACCACGCGCGGCTGCATCTTTTCGCGCCGGGATAATGGGCCGCATGCCCGCTGTCACCGTCGCACGCTTTTCCTTTCCCCGTCCTTCCCGCGCGCTCTGCGCCATCGCGCTGTGCCTGGCGGCCGGCGCCCACGCCCAGCAGCCGCAGCCGCTGCCGGCCGAGGTCGATGCCGCGCTGGCCCGCGCCAAGCTGCCGCGCGACGCCGTGACCATGCTGGTCGCCGATGCCGACGGCCTGCGCCCGCCGCGGCTGGCCTGGCGCACGCAGGTGCCTGTGAATCCCGCCTCGATCATGAAGCTGGTGACCACCTACGCGGCGCTCGACCTGCTGGGCGCGGCCTACACCTGGAACACGCCGGTCTACGTCGAGGGCAGCATCGCCAACGGCGTGCTCAACGGCAACCTCTACATCAAGGGCCAGGGCGATCCCAAGCTGGTGATCGAGCGCATGTGGCTGCTGCTGCGCCACGTGCAGGGCCTGGGCATCACGAGCGTGAGCGGCGACATCGTGATCGACCGCAGCGCCTTCGAGAACACGGTTGAGAACGACCCTGGCGCCTTCGACGGCGAGCCGCTGCGCCCCTACAACGCCTCGCCCGATGCGCTGCTGCTGAACTTCAAGTCGGTCAACATGAGCTTCGTGCCCGACCGCGGCGGCCAGTTCGCGCGCGTGAGCTACGAGCCGCCGCTGGCGGCCGTGGCGATGCCGCAGACGGTGCCGCTTTCGCCCGGCGAATGCGGCGACTGGCGCACGGCGCTGCGCGCCGACTACGGCGATCCGAACCGCATCCGCTTCAACGGCGGCTTTCCCGCCGCCTGCGGCGAGAAGAGCTGGGCCGTGGCCTATGCCGATCCGCGCAGCTACGCGCTGCGCGCCATCGGCGGCCTGTGGGCCGAGATGGGCGGGCGCGTGGGCGGCCAGATGCGCGAGGGCCGCGTGCCCGCGGGGCTCAAGCCGGCGTTCGAGTTCGCCTCGCCGCCGCTGCCCGAGGTGATCCGCGACATCAACAAGTACAGCAACAACGTGATGGCGCAGCAGGTGTTCCTGACCCTCGGCCTCACGCAGAAGAACCGCGGCACCTTCGAGGCCTCGCGCGGCGCGCTGGTGCAGTGGTGGCGCGAGCGCATCGGCACCGGCGAGGCGCCGCCGGTGTTCGAGAACGGCTCGGGCCTGTCGCGCGACGAGCGCATCAGCGCGGCCGCGCTCGGCAGGATGCTGCAGGTGGCCTGGCGCTCGCCGGTGATGCCCGAGCTCGTGGGCTCGCTGCCCGCGCTCGGCGTGGACGGCACCCTGCGCAAGCGCACGCTGCGCTCGGGCGGCGCCGCGCACCTGAAGACCGGCACCCTGCGCGACGCCTCGGGCATCGCGGGCTACGTGCATGGCGCGAGCGGCCGGCGCTACGTGCTGGTGGCGATCGCCAACGCCGAGAACGCGGGCGCGGCGCGCGCGGCCTTCGACGCGCTGGTCGACTGGACCGCGCAGGACAACTGAACGACCGCGGGCCCGGCGGCCTGTACTGAAAACGTTGTGCAGGCAAGCACTGCTTGCATGGCACCGGGGCACTGACAGAATCGAACGCCCGTTCGTTCGAAGATCCAGGAGACCCCGACGTGCCAAGCCTCGTACCGCCACCCTCCCCTTCCCGCAACCTGCTCGCCGCCGCCTTCGCGAGCGCGACGCTGCTGCTCTCGGCCTGCGGCGGGGGCGGCGGGGGCGGCGGCTTCGGCATCGGCACCTTCCCGCCCGCGCCGCCGCCGCCCGAGGACACCGGCCGCGGCTCGGTCGTGACCAATCCGCCCGAGCGCGTGCTGAGCCTGTCGGCCGGCGATTTCCGCACGCTGCTGCAGCTCGACGACAAGGGCAAGGCGCTGCTGCAGGTGTCGGGCACGCCCAAGTGCGGCATCGACACGCGCTACCTCGAATACCGCACCGTCGGCGGCAAGGGCGAGGCCACCAACGCCACGGCCGCCATCATGGTGCCGCGCGGCGGCGACGCGGCCTGCAGCGGCCCGCGCCCGATCGTGCTGTACGCCCACGGCACCAACGCCGCGCGCGACTACAACATCGCCAAGTGGGCAGACGTGAACCAGGCCGCCGCCGGCGAGGGCGTGGTGGTCGCGGCCATGCTGGCGGCGCAGGGCTTCATCGTGGTGGCGCCCAACTACGCGGGCTACGACAAGTCGACGCTGCCCTACCACCCCTACCTCAACGGCGACCAGCAGGGCAAGGACATGGTCGATGCGCTGACCGCCGCGCGCAAGACCTTCGCCAACATCGACGCCTCGGACGCGGGCTCGCTGTTCGTCACCGGCTATTCGCAGGGCGGCTACGTGGCGCTGGCCGCGCACCGCGAGCTGCAGGCCACGGGCAAGACGGTGACGGCCTCGGCGCCGCTGTCGGCCCCCTCGGCCATCAGCCTGCTGGTGGACTACAACTTCAAGGGCTGGCCGGCGCTCGGCAGCACGCTGTTCGTGCCGCTGCTGTCGACCAGCTGGCAACAGCAGTTCGGCGACGTCTACAGCAACACCAGCGACATCTACGAGGCGCAGTACGCGACCGGCATCGACACCCTGCTGCCCAGCCTCACGCCCACCAGCACGCTGATCGCGCAGGGCAAGCTGCCGCAGCTCGCGCTGTATCCGGCCGGCGCCACGCCCGGCCCGGTCGATCCCTCGCTGTCGATCTTCTACGGCGCCGGCAACCTGGTGCGCCAGAGCTACCTGACGCGCGCCTCCAACGACATCGACGGCAGCCCCTGCCCCGGCAACGCCCTGAAGGCCACCCCCGCCTCGCTGAACTCGGCCACGCCGCTCGACTGCGCGCCCACGCTGGGCTTCCGCAAGGCGGCGCGCGCCAACGACCTGCGCAACTGGGTGCCGGCCAGGCCGGTGCTGATGTGCGGCGGCGCGCAGGACCCGACCGTCAACTTCCTGAGCACCCAAGCCACCGCCGGCTACTTCCGCGCCAAGGGCGTGCCGTCGGAGCGGCTGACCGTGGTCGACCTCGAGGACAGCGCGACCACCGACGCCTACTCGGCCGCGCGCGCCGGCTTCGCCCAGGCCAAGGACGTGCTCGCGCAGAGCACCGGCGGCAGCGACGCCGACAAGGCGCGCGCCGTGATGCTGGCCTACCACGGCACGCTGGCGCCGCCGTTCTGCCTGGCGGCGGCACGCGGCTTCTTCCAGGGCGTGCTGGCGGTGGGGGGCTGAGGCTGGGAGGCTGCCCGATCCCGATTTCAGGCCGCGGCGGCCCGCTGCAGGCGGTCGCGCACGCCCTCCCACTCGGGCGTGTCGGGCGGCGTCTCGACCCAGATCAGCTTGACGCCCTCGGCGTCGAACTCGCGCAGCACCGCGAACAGCTGCTGCGCGCTGGCGGCGGCGTCGTCGGGCATGCGGCGCTGCACGACGCGCTGCGAACGGCTGCGCACGGCGCTGCGGGTCCAGATCGCGATGTGGGCGGCATTGGCGCCCAGCACGTCGAGGCCGGTCTGGATCGCCTTGGCGTCCATCAGCCGCACCTTGGCGTCGGGCGCGTAGTGCGCCTCCAGCGTGCCCGAGGCGCGCGGGTCGGGCATCGCCATGAGCTCGCGGTCGCGCAGGCGTTCGCCGCAGGCGGCCTCGATCTGCGCGCGCGTGATCAGCCCCGGGCGCAGCAGCACCGGCGCGCCGCGGCTGCAGTCGACGATGGTCGACTCGATGCCGACCTCGCAGGCGCCGCCGTCGAGCACCGGCACGGTGTCGCCGAATTCGCCGAACACGTGCTGCGCGGTGGTCGGGCTCACGCGGCCGAAGCGGTTGGCGCTCGGGCCCGCGAGGCCGGGCACGCCCTGCTCGGCGCAGGCCTCGAGCAGCGCCTGCGCCACCGGGTGCGAGGGGCAGCGCAGGCCGATGGTGTCCTGCCCGCCCGCGGCGGCGGCGGCCACGCCGGGCTGGCGCGTGACGATCAGGGTCAGCGGTCCGGGCCAGAAGGCCTGCACCAGCTTCTGCGCGAACGGCGGCAGCGGCTGGGCGAAGCGCGACAGCGCCTCGGTGCCCTTGGTGCCGGCGGCCACGTGCACGATCAGCGGATGGTCGGCCGGCCGGCCCTTGGCCTGGAAGATGCCGGCCACGGCCGCGTCGTTGCTGGCGTCGGCACCGAGGCCGTAGACGGTTTCGGTGGGAAAGGCCACCAGCCCGCCGGCGCGCAGGATGCGCGCCGCCTCGGCGATGGCTGCGGGCGATGGGCCGTCGAGGATCATGCGGCCTTCATGCCACCGGCGGCAGGCCGAGCAGCAGCGCGACCTGCGAGGCGATGGCGCGCACCTGGTCGGCGTCGGCGCCGGTGAAGGTCAGGTGGCCCATCTTGCGGCCGCGGCGCGGTTCGATCTTGCCGTACAGGTGCAGGTGGGCGCCGGGCAGCGCGAGCACCTCGCTCCAGCGCGGCGAGACCGGCTTGTCGTCGCAGGCCGAGAACCACAGGTCGCCCAGCAGGTTCAGCATCACGGCCGGGCTGTGCTGGCGCGGCATGGCCAGCGGCAGGCCGGCCAGGGTGCGCACCTGCAGCTCGAACTGCGACACGTCGCAGGCCTCCATGGTGTAGTGGCCGCTGTTGTGCGGGCGCGGCGCCATCTCGTTGACCACCAGCGAGCCGTCGGCCAGCACGAAGAACTCGACGCACAGCACGCCGACGTAGCCGAGGCCGTTGGCGATGTTCTTGGCCGCGGTGATCGCGGCCTGGGCCACGGTCTTGGGCATGTTCTGGCCATGCACCTCGGTCACGGCCAGGATGCCGTCGCGATGCAGGTTGCGCTGGGGCGGGAAGTGCACCAGCTGGCCGTCGCGGCCGCGCGCCACGATCACCGAGCATTCGAAGTCCAGCGGCAGCAGCTTCTCGAGCACGCAGGGCACGCAGCCCGTGGCCTGCCAGGCCTCGACCAGCTCGGCGCGCGTGCGCACGCGCTGCTGGCCCTTGCCGTCGTAGCCCAGGCGCGCGGTCTTCAGGATGCCGGGCAGGAGCCGGTCTTCCACCGCCGCCAGCTGGGCCGCGGTCTCGATCGCCGCGTAGGGCGCGCAGGCCACGCCGCAGCGGCCGAAATGGGCCTTCTCGGCGATCCGGTCCTGCGCGATCGCGATCGCCGGCGCGGCGGGCGCCACCGGCCGCGCCACCGCGAGGTGCTCGAGCGAGGGCGCGGGCACGTTCTCGAACTCGGTGGTCACGGCGTCGGCCAGGCCGGCCAGCCGCGCGAGGCCGTCGACGTCGCCGTAGTCGGTGTGGATGTGGTGGTGGCTGACCCGGCCGGCCGGGCTGTCGGCATCGGGGTCGAGCACCGCGGTGAAGTAACCCATGCGCTGGGCGGCATGCACGAACATGCGGCCGAGCTGGCCGCCGCCGAGCACGCCGAGCGTGGCGCCCGGGAGGATCGGCAGGTCACCTTTGCTGTTGCTCACAGGGCACCTCCGCCTTGCGGCGAGAAAGGAGAAACCGGGGCCGGCTCCACGGGCGGCAACGCCATGGCCTCGGCCGCGGCGGTCTGGGCCGCGCGGAAGGCGTCGAGCCTGGCGCGCAGGCCGGGGTCGTTGACGGCCAGCATCGAGACCGCGAACAGCGCCGCGTTGGCCGCGCCCGCGTTGCCGATGGCGAAGGTGGCGACCGGCACGCCCTTGGGCATCTGCACGATGCTGTAGAGGGAATCGACGCCCTGCAGGTGCCGGCTGGCGACCGGCACGCCGAGCACCGGCACCGTGGTCTTGGAGGCCAGCATGCCCGGCAGGTGGGCCGCGCCCCCCGCGCCGGCGATGATCGCCGCGACTCCGCGCCCGGCGGCGCTTTCGGCGTACGCGAAGAGCGCATCCGGCATGCGGTGGGCGGAGACCACCTTCGCTTCGTGGCGGATGCCGAATTGCTGGAGAATCTCGACCGCGTTGCGCATCGTCTCCCAATCGGAGCTCGAGCCCATCACCACACCGACCTGAATGGTTTCGTTCATGGTTCCAATTTTACGTTTCACCCCCAGTTGTTCCCGATGATCGACATCACTCTCGAAAATTTCCAGGACGAGCTGATCGAAGCCTCCCTCGCCCGGCCGGTGCTGCTGGACATCTGGGCCGAATGGTGCGGCCCCTGCAAGCAGCTCGGGCCGGTGCTCGAAAAGCTCGAGGTGGAGTACGCCGGACGCTTCACGCTGGCCAAGCTCGACGCCGACAAGGTGCCGCAGATCTCCTCCCAGCTCTCCGAGATGTTCGGCGTGCGCAGCATCCCGTTCTGCGTGATGTTCAAGGACGGCCAGCCGGTCGACGGCTTCGTCGGCGCCATTCCCGCCGAGAAGATCCGCGAATTCCTCGACAAGCACGTGCCCGGTGCCGACGAGGCCGAGGCCGCCGCCGAGGAAGAGGCGGCGCAGGAGGCGCTGGCCGAGGGCGACACCGAGGGCGCGCTCGAGAAGCTGCAGCACGCGGTGGCCACCGACCCGGCCAACGACGACGCGCGCTTCGACTACGTGAAGCTGCTGCTGCAGCTCGACCGCGCCGACGACGCCAAGGTGGCCTTCGCGCCCGTGATCGCCAAGGCCTCGGTGGTGCGCCGCTTCGATGCGCTGCAGCGCTGGATGGACGCGATCGATTTCGCGGCCCCGCCCACGGGCGCGGCACCCGCGTTGGCCGAGCTCGACGCGAAGATCGCGGCCAACAAGCGCGACTTCCAGGCCCGCTTCGACCGCGCCCGCCTGCTGGTCGCGCAGCAGCAATGGACTGCCGCGATGGACGAGCTGCTCGAGATCCTGATGCGCGACAAGAGCTGGAGCGAGGAACTCGCGCGCAAGACCTACGTGGCGATCCTCGAGCTGATCGAGCCGCCGAAGGTGAAGGTGGCCGACGGCCAGATCCCGCCCGACGATCCGACCGTGGCGACCTACCGGCGCCGGCTCAGCAGCGTGGTGCTGAGCTGAGGCGAGTGAATCAAAAGCGCATTTGAATGCGCAACTTCATTGAAAAGCGACTTTAGAGTCGCTTTTTTAATTGCTGATTCGCTTCCATATAGCTACTATCAATACTCTTTTTTCCTGAAAAGATCACTCTAATGATCCATCTGATCCAGGAACTCGAGCAAGCCCGCAAGGCGGCCGGCCTGAGCCAGGAGGCGCTGGCCAAGGCCGCCGGGCTGTCGCGCATGACGGTGCAGCGCATCGAGAGCGGCCAGATCGACCCGCGGCTGTCGACCTTGCTCGAGATGGCGCGCGTGCTGGGGCTCGGGCTGATGCCCGTGCCGACGGCGCTGCGCCCCACGCTCGAGGACTTCGTGCGCGCGGGCGGCCGGCTGCTCGGCCAGCCGGCCGGCATCGAGGCGCCGCCCTCCATCGCCCAGAGCCTCGGCCCTTGACCGCCGGCGCCGCCTTCGGCACCAGCATCCGCTACCTGCGGATGTACCTGCACGCCCCGGGCGGCGATGCCTCGCGCCGGCGCTCCATCGGCTGGCTCTCGCAGTACGGCGACATCCTGCGCGTCTCGTTCGACCCCGGCTACGTCGACGACCCGGCGCGCCCCACGCTGTCGCTGGCCTACCGCGGCGCCGACGAGGCCGCCACGCGCGCCATCCTGGGCTCGGCGCGCGATGCGCGGGTGTCGCGCGGCGACGGCCACTGGCCCGCCTACTTCCAGAACCTGCTGCCCGAGGGCCACAACCGCGAGCGCCTCGCCCGGCAGCGCGGCTGCCGCGCCGACGACGAGTTCGAACTGCTGGCCGCCGCCGGGCACGACCTGATGGGCGCGATCGAGGTCGAGCCGGTGCCGCCGACCGAGGGCATTCCCGACACGGTGCGGCACTGGCACACCGCGCTCGGGCTCGACGTGCTCGAGCCCGGCTTCGTCGAGCTGCCGGTGGAGGACGCGGCCGCCATCCCCGGCGTGGTGACCAAGTTCTCGGCCGTGCAGGATGGCCGGCGCTACGTGGTGCGGCGCCACGGCGCGGCCGGCTCCTTCATTCTCAAGCTGCCGACCGTGCGCCACCCCGACCTGGTCGCGAACGAGATCGCCGGCTACCGCCTGTGCGGCGCGCTCGGCCTGGACTGCGCCGAGGCCAGCGTGATCGGCCGCGCCGACGCCGACCTGCCCGAGCAGTTGCCGTTCGAGCAGATCCTCGCGGTGCGCCGCTTCGACCGCACGCCCGACGGCGGGCGCATCCACATGGAGGAGTTCGCGCAGGTGCTGCAGTACGAGCCGCGCCAGAAGTATGGCCGTGGCCTCGCGATCGACGGACCCGCGATGCTGCGCGTGCTCGACCGGCTGTCGCCGAACCCGGTGGCCGACGTGCGCGAGTTCGTGCGCCGCATCGTCGCCTTCATCCTGCTGGGCAACAGCGACGCCCACCTGAAGAACTGGGCGCTGCGCTATCCCGATGGCGTGGCGCCCGTGCTCGCGCCGCTCTACGACCCGGTCTGCGTGGCCGCCTTCTTCGAGCAGGTGCCCGGCGGCGACTACGCGGTCAACCGCGCCATCGACGCCAAGCTGCGCGGCTTCTGCTGGGCCGCGCTCGAGGCGCTGCTGCGCGACGCCGGGCTGCTGCGTCCCGCGCGGCTGCTCGCGATCGCACGCGACACGGTGCGCCAGGCGCGCGCCGAGTGGCCGGCGCTGCTGGCCGACGAGGCCATCCCGCCCGCGGTGCGGCGCTGCGTGCAGGCGCGGCTCGATGGCGGCGTGGCGCTCGCGGCCGACCTGCCGCGCTGAGCGCGCGGGCCTGCGAACACCCACTGGCCCCCGGCGTTGGCGAGCCACGCCGGCTCGCATACGATCACACCGATTTCACCTTGTTGCAGATTCGTCAAAAGGACCGACCGGCCATGCGCTTCTCCGCCCGCCCTGCCGCCCTGCGCGTGCTTCCCACCCTCGCCGCCACCGCGCTCGCGGCACTGCTGACCGCCTGCGGCAGCGGCATCAACCTCGACGAACCGATCGAAGGCCCGGTGTGGCGCCTGTCGCAACTGGGCGAGGAAGCGATCGCGCCGGGCAGCGACGCCCAGCTGCAGTTCGACCGCGCCAACGCGCGCGTCACCGGCTCGGGCGGCTGCAACCGGATTTCGGGCTCGTACACGCGCACCGGCAGCGCCCTGCGCATCGGCCAGATCGCCGCCACCCGCATGGCCTGCGCCGACCCGGTGCGCGGTGCGACCGAGGCGCAGTTCCTCGCGGTGCTGCAGGGCACGACCAGCTACCGGCTGGCGCCCGGACGGCTGACCTTGCTCGACGCGGGCGGACGCACGGTGGCAACCCTGAGTTCGGGACGCTGAAAAGGAAAAGGGCCGGAGAACCGGCCCTTTCTTTGAATACGAAACCCGGCCCGCTCAGGCCGTCAGCCGCTCCAGCGCCTCGCGGTACTTGGCGGCGGTCTTCTCGATCACCTCGGCCGGCAGGCGCGGCGCCGGCGGCGTCTTGTCCCAGGGCTTGCCGTTGATCTTCGTGGCCTCGAGCCAGTCGCGCACGAACTGCTTGTCGTAGCTCGGCGGGTTGGTGCCGGCGGCCAGCGCGGCCTCGTAGCCCTCGACCGGCCAGTAGCGCGAGCTGTCGGGCGTGAGCACCTCGTCCATCAGCACCAGCGTGCCGGCCTCGTCGAGGCCGAATTCGAACTTGGTGTCGGCAATGATCATGCCCTTGGCCAGCGCGATCTGGGCCGCGGTCTCGTAGATCGCGATGCTGGTCTCGCGGATCTGCTGCGCGAGCTTGGGGCCGACGATCTCGACCACGCGCTCGTAGCTGATGTTCTCGTCGTGCTCGCCGGCCGCGGCCTTGGCCGCGGGCGTGAAGATCGGGCGCGGCAGCTTGCTCGCGTTGGTCAGGCCCTCGGGCAGCGGCACGCCGCAGACCGCGCGCGATTCCTGGTATTCCTTCCAGCCGCTGCCGGCCAGGTAGCCGCGCACCACGGCCTCGACCGGGATCGGCTTCAGGCGCTTGACCAGCATCGAGCGGCCCGTGACCTGGGTGACTTCCTCGGGCTTGACCACGCTCTCGGGCGCGTCGCCGGTCAGGTGGTTGGGGCAGAGCTGGCCGAGCCGCTCGAACCACCACAGCGCCATCTGCGTGAGGATCTCGCCCTTGCCGGGGATCGGCTCGCCCATGATCACGTCGAAGGCGCTGAGCCGGTCGCTCGCGACCATCAGGATGCGGTCCTCGCCGACCGCGTAGTTGTCGCGCACCTTCCCGCGCGCAAGCAGGGGCAGGCTCTGGATGGAGGAGGTGTGGACGGTGGTCATGGGCAGGGACGGCGAACGGTGAAAAACGGGAGACGGTGAAGCGGATTGTGCGCGCAGAAAAAAGCCACCGCGAGCGGTGGCCGGCGATTCACGGCAAGCGGCTCAGACCACTTCTTGCGCGAGTTCGCCCTTGGCGTACTTGGCGGCGACGATCTGCAGCGATTCGCCCTTGATCTTGGGCGCCTGGCCTTCGCAGCCGAACTCGATGTAGCGCTGCTTGCAGATCTGCTTGGCGGCTTCGCGCGCGGGCTTGAGCCACTCGCGGGCATCGAACTTCTCGGGGTTCTCGGCCATGAACTTGCGCACCGCGCCGGTCATCGCGAGGCGGATGTCGGTGTCGATGTTGATCTTGCGCACGCCGTACTTGATGGCTTCCTGGATTTCCTCGACCGGCACGCCGTAGGTTTCCTTCATGTTGCCGCCGTACTGGCGAATGATCTCGAGCAGGTCCTGCGGCACCGACGACGAACCGTGCATCACCAGGTGGGTGTTGGGCAGGCGGGCGTGGATTTCCTTCACGCGCGAGATCGACAGGATGTCGCCGGTGGGCTTGCGGGTGAACTTGTAGGCGCCGTGGCTGGTGCCGATGGCGATGGCCAGCGCGTCGAGCTGCGTGGCCTTCACGAACTGGGCGGCTTCCTCGGGGTCGGTCAGCAGGGCCGAGTGGTCGAGCACGCCCTCGGCGCCGATGCCGTCTTCCTCGCCGGCCATGCCGGTCTCGAGCGAGCCCAGGCAGCCCAGTTCGCCCTCGACGGTGACGCCGACCTTGTGGGCCAGCTGCACCACCTTGCGGGTCACGTCGACGTTGTAGTCGAACGAAGCCGGCGTCTTGCCGTCTTCCTTGAGCGAGCCGTCCATCATCACGGACGAGAAGCCGAGGTCGATGGCGCCCTGGCAGATGGCCGGGCTCTGGCCGTGGTCCTGATGCATCACCAGCGGGATCTGCGGATAGGCCTCGATGGCGGCCTGGATCAGGTGCTTGATGAAGGCTTCGCCGGCGTACTTGCGGGCGCCCGCGCTGGCCTGGAGGATCACGGGCGCGCCGACTTCCTTGGCCGCTTCCATGACGGCCTGCACCTGTTCGAGGTTGTTGACGTTGAAGGCCGGAATGCCGTAGCCGTTGGCGGCTGCATGGTCCAGCAGTTCGCGCATCGAGACGAGTGCCATGGGGAAATACCTCGCGGGAAATAGGGTGAGAAGACGGG
Source organism: Variovorax endophyticus (assembly GCF_025376855.1). NCBI lineage: Bacteria > Pseudomonadati > Pseudomonadota > Betaproteobacteria > Burkholderiales > Comamonadaceae > Variovorax > Variovorax endophyticus. The sequence continues at coordinate 29,916 of NZ_JAHUTH010000020.1, read as the reverse complement.
GAAAAGACGAGAGAAAACTGCCGCGATTCTACCGAGCGCCCTTGTGGGACGGGACTGACGGCAACCCGAGGAACTCGACGACCGGCGGCAGCACCGGCCCGCCGAGCCACTGGATGGGCTTGCCGAAGGCGCCCATCAGCGTGACGTGGCTCAGGTTGTCGAACACCCGCACCTCGACCGGCACGCCCGCGGCGCGCAGCGCGGCGGCCAGCGGCAGGGTGTTGCGCTCGGGGTAGACCAGGTTGTCCTTGGCCGCGGCCATCAGCAGCGTGCGCGGCGCGCCCGGCGTGACGTGCGCGAGCGGCTGCGAGTCGGCCGGCGTGCGGGGCCAGTCGAAGGCGACGCGGGTCTGCGGATCGCCGATGGGCAGGAAGTCGTAGGGCCCGGCCAGCCCGATCCAGCCCGCGAGCTGGCGCGGACTGGCGCCGAGCTCGCCGAGCCAGCGGCCGTCGAGCGCGACCATGGCCGCGTTGTAGCCGCCCGAGCTGTGGCCCATCACGTAGACCTGCTTCGGGTCGGCGCCGAGCTGGGCCGCGTTGTCGAGCGCCCATTTCACCGCCAGCGCGCTGTCGCGCACGAACACCGGGTAGGTGTGGCGCGGCGACAGGCCGTAGTCGGGCACCACCACCACCGCACCGCGCGCGGCCAGCGCCTCGCCGAGGAAGCGGTAGCTCTCGCGGTCGCCGGTGGTCCAGGTGCCGCCGAAGAAGAACACCACCAGCGGCCGCCGGCCGCGCGCGGGCACGGTGTCGGGCAATGGCTGGTAGACGTCGAGCTGCTGGCGCGGCGCGGGCCCGTAGGCGATGTCGCCCTGGAACTGGTAGGTGTCGGTGGGCACCAGGCCGTTGAGCAGCTTGATCGGCGAGCAGGCCGCCAGCGCGGTGGCCGCGGCGACGCCCAGGGCGGTGGTCAGGGCACGGCGGCGCCGGCGGATCGACGCAAGGACGGGAAAGGTCATCGAAGGGGTACGCGCGGGAAGGGACGCCGGTTTCGCGGCGCGGCGAAGCGCCGATTGCAGCGCATGGCGCGCGCGCCGCGTGTCAGAGAGGCAGCTGTGTGGTCGACAGCACCTGCTTGAGCACGACGAAGGTCCGGATCTGGCGCACGCCCGGCAGGTAGAGCAGTTGCTCGGCATGCAGCCGGTTGAAGCTGTCGTTGTCGCGCGTGCGCACCAGCATGAAGTAGTCGAACTCGCCCGTGACCACGTGGCACTCGAGGCAGCCCGAGACCTTCTGCGCGGCCTTCTCGAAGTCGGCGAAGGAGTCGGGCGTGGAGCGGTCGAGCACCACGCCGATCATCACCAGCATGCCCATGTCGAGCGCCTGCGCGTCGAGCAGCGCGACCACGCCCCTGATCAGGCCCGAGGCCTTGAGCCGCTCGACGCGGCGCAGGCAGGCCGGCGCGCTGAGGCTGACCTTGGCGGCCAGCGCGACGTTGGACATCGAGGCGTCGCGCTGCAGCGCACGCAGGATCGCGCGGTCGGTGCGGTCGAGCGCGGCGGCCGCCGAAACGGCGGGCGTGGGGGCCTGTTGCGGCTTGACGGAACGTGCAGGCGAGGAACGCAATTTTGTTGTGCTCATGGAGACTTTGGCGCATCAAATGGCTTCGATTCCCGCATCTTGATTTCTTTTGGTTCGCAAGGCCATCTAATTTTGCAACCCTGTTGCTCCACCTTCTTCCTACCATCGGCTCCATCGCCCTTCCCCTGTGCTTCACCCTGGAGTCTTGCCGATGAACCTGAAGAAATTCCCCCGCCACGTGCTGACCTTCGGCCCGACGCCGATCCATCCGCTCCGGCGCCTGAGCGCCCACCTCGGCGGCAAGGTCGAGCTCTATGCGAAGCGCGAGGACTGCAACAGCGGCCTCGCCTTCGGCGGCAACAAGACGCGCAAGCTCGAGTACCTGATCCCCGAGGCGCTCGAGGGCGGCTACGACACGCTGGTGTCGATCGGCGGCATCCAGTCGAACCAGACCCGGCAGGTGGCCGCGGTGGCCGCGCACCTGGGCCTGAAGTGCGTGCTGGTGCAGGAGAACTGGGTCAACTACTCCGACGCGGTGTACGACCGCGTGGGCAACATCGAGATGTCGCGCATCCTCGGCGCCGACGTGCGGCTCGACGCGGCCGGCTTCGACATCGGCATCCGCAAGAGCTGGGAGGACGCGATGGACAGCGTGCGCCAGGCCGGCGGCAAGCCGTTCCCGATTCCCGCGGGCTGCTCCGAGCATCCGCTGGGCGGGCTGGGCTTCGTGGGCTTCGCCGAGGAAGTGCGCCAGCAGGAGGCCGAGCTCGGCTTCAAGTTCGACTACATCGTGGTCTGCTCGGTCACGGGCAGCACGCAGGCCGGCATGGTGGCGGGCTTCGCGGCCGACGGTCGGGCCGACCGCGTGATCGGCATCGACGCCTCGGCCAAGCCGCAGCAGACCTTCGAGCAGATCCTGCGCATCGCGCGCAACACGGCCGAGCTGATCGAGCTGGGCCGCGAGATCACCGAGCGCGACGTGGTGCTCGACCGCCGCTTCGGCGGCCCCGAGTACGGCCTGCCGAACGAAGGCACGCTGGAGGCGATCCGCCTGAGCGCGCGCTTCGAGGGCATGCTGACCGACCCCGTGTACGAGGGCAAGTCGATGCACGGGATGATCGAGAAGGTGCGCCTGGGCGAATTCCCGGCCGGCTCACGCGTGCTCTATGCGCACCTGGGCGGCGTGCCCGCCCTCAATGCCTACAGCTTCCTGTTCCGCAACGGCTGATCAGCTCGCGCGGCAGATCTTCAGCATGTTGGTGCCGCCCGGCGCGCCCATCGGCTCGCCGCAGGTGATCGCGTAGACGTCGCCGCTCTGCACGATGCCGCGCTTCTTCAGATGCGCCTCGGCCTGCTCGAGCGCGGTATCGCGGTCGCTTTCCGAATCCATCAGCAGCGGGCGCACGTTGCGGTAGAGCGCCATCTTGCGCTGCGTGGCCAGGCGCGAGGTCAGCGCGTACATCGGGATGTGGGCGCGGTGGCGGCTCATCCACAGCGGGGTCGAGCCCGACTCGGTCAGCGCGACGATGGCCTTGGCGCCCAGGTGATGGGCGGTGAACAGCGCGCCCATGGCGATCGACTGGTCGATGCGCGCATAGGACTGGCCGCTGAAGTCGGCGTCGAGCTGCTTGTCCTCCGCGGCCTCGGCGGCCTCGCAGATGCGGCTCATCTCCTGCACGGTCTCGAGCGGGTAGCGGCCCGAGGCGGTCTCGGCCGAGAGCATCACGGCGTCGGTGCCGTCGAGCACCGCGTTCGCCACGTCGCTGACCTCGGCGCGCGTGGGCACGGGGTTGGTGATCATCGACTCCATCATCTGGGTCGCGGTGATCGCCACCTTGTCCATGTCGCGCGCCATGCGGATCATCTTCTTCTGCAGCGCCGGCACCGCGGCATTGCCGACCTCGACCGCGAGGTCGCCGCGCGCGACCATGATGCCGTCGCTGGCGCGAAGGATCTCCTCGAGCCGCGGGATCGCCTCGGCGCGCTCGATCTTCGCGATCAGCCCGGGCTTGTGGCCGTACTCGGCCGCGGCCACGTTGCACAGCTGGCGCGCCATTTCCATGTCGGTCGCGTTCTTCGGGAAGCTCACGGCCACGTAGTCGGCCTGGAAGCTCATCGCGGTCTTGATGTCCTCCATGTCCTTGGCCGTGAGCGCCGGCGCCGTGAGGCCGCCGCCCTGCTTGTTGATGCCCTTGTTGTTCGAGAGCTCGCCGCCGAGCTTGACGGTGGTGTGCACCGCCTCGCCGCGCACGGCGTCGACCACCAGCACGATCAGGCCGTCGTTGAGCAGCAGCCGGTCGCCGGCGCGCACGTCGCGCGGCAGGTCCTTGTAGTCGAGGCCCACGGCATCGATGTCGCCGGGCTCGGTGCGCGAGGCGTCGAGCACGAACTTCGCGCCCGGCTCGAGCCAGATCTTGCCCTGCGCGAACTTGCCCACGCGGATCTTCGGGCCCTGCAGGTCGGCCATGATCGCGACCTCGCGGCCGGCCTTGCGCGCCGCCTCGCGGACCATGGTGGCGCGGTCGATGTGGTCCTGCGCCGTCCCGTGGCTGAAGTTGAGCCGGACCACGCTGACCTTGTGGATGATCATCTGCTCGAGCAGCTCGGGCGTGCTCGACGCGGGGCCGAGCGTGGCGACGATCTTGGTGGCGTGGCGGGGAAGGCGGTCGGTGCTCATGGATTTATCTCCGTTTTTGTATCCGCTACTGTATACACTTTATGTGTCGCGTGGAAGACACCGCGCGAATCGATGGCATCCGCGCGAGCCTTCCGCGCTCTCAGCCCGCGGCGCGCCTGGCCAGGATCTCGAAGGCCGGCAGGGTCTTGCCCTCCAGCACCTCGAGGAAGGCGCCGCCGCCGGTCGAGATGTAGCCCACGTCCTTCTCGATGCCGTACTTGGCGATCGCCGCGAGGGTGTCGCCGCCGCCGGCGATCGAGAACGCGCTGCTCTCGGCGATCGCCTGGGCGATGGCCTTGGTGCCGCCCGCGAAGGCGTCGAACTCGAACACGCCCACCGGGCCGTTCCAGACGATGGTGCCGGCCTCGCGCAGTTGCGCGGCCAGTTGCGCGGCCGTCTTCGGGCCGATGTCGAGGATCAGGTCGTCGTCGGCCACCTCGCCGGCCGCCTTGACGGTGGCGGGCGCGTCGGCCGCGAAGGTCTTGGCCGTGACCACGTCGACCGGGATCGGCACGTCGGCGCCGCGCGCGCGCATCGATTCGATCACCGACTTCGCCTGGTCGACCAGGTCGGGCTCGGCCAGCGACTTGCCGATCTTCAGGCCGGCCGCGAGCAGGAAGGTGTTGGCGATGCCGCCGCCGACGATCAGCTGGTCGACGTTGGCCGACAGGCTCTGCAGGATCGTGAGCTTGGTGCTGACCTTGGAGCCCGCGACGATCGCCACCAGCGGGCGCTTGGGCTGGGCCAGCGCCTTGGTGATGGCGTCGATCTCGGCCGCCAGCAGCGGGCCTGCGCTCGCCACCTTGGCGAACTGCGCGATGCCGTAGGTGGTGGCCTCGGCGCGGTGCGCGGTGCCGAAGGCGTCGTTGACGTAGATGTCGGTCAGCGCGGCGAGCTTGCGCGCGAGCGCCTCGTCGTTCTTCTTCTCGCCCTTGTTGAGGCGGCAGTTCTCGAGCAGCACGACCTGGCCCGGCTTCACGTCGACGCCGTCGACCCAGTTCGCGACCAGCGGCACCTCGCGGCCCAGCAGCTCGCCCAGGCGCTTCGCGACCGGCGCCAGCGAATCCTCGGGCTTGAACTCGCCCTCGGTCGGGCGGCCCAGGTGCGAGGTGACCATCACCGCGGCACCGGCGTCGAGCGCCAGCTGGATGCAGGGCACCGAGGCGCGGATGCGGGTGTCCTCGGTGATGTTGCCGGCATCGTCCTGCGGCACGTTGAGGTCGGCACGGATGAAGACGCGCTGGCCGGCGGCTTTGCCCTGGGCGCAGAGGTCGGTGAATCGAAGAACGTTCATGGTCTGGATGGGATGGATACGGGTCGCCCCGCATTGTAGGTAGGGCCTCACTGCGCGACTGTGCGTCTCGTGACGCCGGCCGATGCTTTTCAGGCCTCGCCCCGCTCGCTCGCGAAGCGCTCCAGAATTTGCACGAAGCTGGCCGCCGCGGGCGACAGCGAACGCCGCGCCGCGCCGTAGACGCAGACCTCGCGATGGAAATCGGGCGCCTCCAGCCGCACCATGCGCAGCCCGTGCGCCTGCACCAGCGGCGCCGAGTAGGTCGGGCACACGGTCAGCCCGAGCCCCGAGGCCACCATGCCGAGCGCGGTCGTCATGTACGACACCTCCTGGGTGCCGGGGCGCTGCATCCAGGCGCGCTCGGCGCTCGCGAGTTCGGGCAGCACGCGCTGGCGGAAGTCGCGCGTGGGCGCGATGAAGGTGTAGGGCGCCAGTTCGGCCCAGCGCACCTTGCGCCGCCCCTCGAAGGCGTGGCCGGGCGGGCAGATCAGCCAGTGGCGGTCGCGCAGCAGCGTGCGGCGCTCGATCAGCGCCGGGTCGACCTCGAGGTCCTGCCCCACGGCCAGCTCGACCTCGCCCGCGAGGATGCCGTCGAGCAGGTGCTCGGGCAGGGTGTCGGCCAGCCGCACCTCCACGTCGGGGTATTGCGCGCGATACACGGCGATCACGCGCGGCATCAGCGTGCAGGCCATGAGCTGCGGCGCGGCCAGCCGCAGCAGGCCCTTCTTCTTGTCGCGCAGCTCGGTCACGCCGGCCACCGCGCCCGCGAGGTCGCCGAGCAGCCGGTGCACCGAGGGCAGGAACTCGCGCCCGGCCTCCGACAGCAGCACGCGCCGCGTGTGGCGGTCGAGCAGTTGCACGCCCATCTCGCGCTCGAGCTCGCGCACCAGCACGCTGAGCGCCGACTGGGTCAGGTGCAGCTGCTGGGCCGCGGCGGTGAAGCTGCCGGTCTCGGCGACGGCGGCGAAGGCGCGCAACTGGCGCAAGGTCAGATTCATATGGCTATTTCATCAATCGATGAATTAATTTCGATTGCATCATAGGTCCGGCCATCGCCCAATACCGGCTCGGACGACCCCGATGGCCGTCCCGGAGACAAGCCCGATGCCGACCCCATCCGCCGCGCCCCCGATCCGGGGCCTGCACCATTTCGCCTGGCGCTGCCGCGACAGCGAGGAAACCCGCCGCTTCTACGAGGACCTGCTCGGCCTGCCGCTGGTGCACGTGATCAAGAGCGACCACGTGCCGAGCACCGGCGAGTACTGCCCCTACGTCCACATCTTCTTCCGGATGCGCGACGGCTCCTTCATCGCCTTCTTCGACCTCGGCGACGACATCGCCGCGCTGCCCTCGCCCAACACGCCCTCGTGGGTCAACCACATCGCGCTGCGCGTGGACGGCGTGCCCGACCTGCTGGCCGCCAAGGCCCGGCTCGAGGCCGCGGGCGTCGAGGTGCTGGGCATCACCGACCACCACATCATCGAGTCGATCTACTTCTTCGACCCCAACGGCATCCGCGTGGAACTGACCACGCCCACCGTGCCGCAGGCCGAGATGGACGCGCACGCGCTGCGCGCCCATGCCGACCTCGACGCCTGGACCGCGCGCAAGGCGCAGCTGCTGGCCGCGAAAGGCACGGCCGATGCCTGAACTGCAACTCGCCGTCATCGACGTCAAGCCGGGCGCGGCGCTCGAGAGCCAGTCGGGCCTGCAGATGCTGCGCCCGCGCATCTACGGCGCGTACCGCGCGCCCGCGGGTCCGAAGCGCATCGCGGCGATCGTGATGCATCCCACCAGCAACTTCATGGGCCACTACCTGATCGCGCCGCTGGCCGAGCGCGGCATCTGCTGCATGGGGCTCAACTCGCGCTACGCCGGCAACGACACGGTGCTGCTGATGGAGCGCGCGATCCAGGACCTGGGCGCCGGCGTGCAGTACCTGCGCGCGGCCGGCTACGAGAAGGTGTTCCTGGTCGGCAACTCGGGCGGCGCCGCGCTCGCGGCCTTCTACCAGGCGCAGGCAGAGCGGCTCACGGCCACGCACTTCCCCGACGGCGACCCCACCCACCTGCACCCCGGCGACCTGCCGCCGGTCGACGGCATCGCGCTGTGCGCCGCGCACCTGGGCCGCACGCGGCTGATGCGCGACTGGATCGATCCCTCGGTCACCGACGAGCACGACCCGCTGTCGGTGGACCCCGAACTCGACATGTACGACGCGCGCCATCGCGTGCCCTACGACGCCGACTTCCTCGCGCGCTTTTCCGCCGCGCAGCAGGCGCGGCTCGCGCGCATCGAGCAGTGGTGCCTCGACCGGCTCGCGCTGCTGCGCGGCACCGTGGGCGCGCCGCGCGACCAGACCTTCATCGTCTACCGCACCCACGCCGATCCGCGCTGCGTCGACCTCTCGCTCGATCCCAACGACCGCCTGCCCGGCAGCGTCTGGGGCGATGCGCGCCAGGTCAACTACTCGGCCAACGCGATGGGCCGCACCACCTCGCTCACGGCCTTCCTGTCGCAGTGGTCCTCGCGCTCGCAGGCCGACGGCCCCACCAACCTCGCGCGCACCACGGTGCCCAAGCTGCTGCTGACCTACACCGGCGACCAGTCGACCTTCCCGAGCACGCGCGATGCCTGGCTGGCCGCGGGCGGCGCGCGCATCCGCAACGTCGACATCGTCGGCGGCAACCACTACCTCGCGGGCCAGCCGGAACTGGTGCCGAAGGCCGCCGACGCGATCGCCGAGTTCGCGCATTCGCTCTAGTCACGCAGGCAAGCCATGGAAGAAAACTTCGCTTTCGCGCCAGCCTACGAACTGCCGAGCTGGCCCTTCGTGCCGCCGCCCGAGCTGGCCAGCGGCCAGGTGGTGCGCCACCCGCTCGTGATCGTCGGCGCCGGCCCCTCGGGCCTCACGCTGGCCTGCGACCTCGCCCAGCGCGGCGTGGGCGCCGTGCTGCTCGACGAGGACGACACCGTCGGCGTGCGCGGCGCCTCCTCGCGCGGCATCTGCTATGCGCAGAAGAGCCTGGAGATCTTCGAGCGCCTGGGCATCTTCGAGCGCATCGCGGCCAAGGGCATCACCTGGTCCTTCGGGCGCACCTTCTCGGGCGAGCAGGAGGTCTACAACTTCAACCTGCAGACGGCCAGCGTCTCGCGGCAGCCGCCCTTCATCAACCTGCAGCAGTTCTACATCGAGTGGTTCCTGGTCGAGCGCATCCTCGAGCTCGGCCTCACCGACCTGCGCTGGAAAAGCCGCGTGACGCGCGTCGAACCGATCGCCGACGGCGTGCGCCTCGAGGTCGAAACGCCCGCGGGCCGCTACACGATCGAGGCCGACCGGCTGATCGACGCCACCGGCGCCAACAGCGCGATCCGCACCGGCCTCGGCATCGAGGCCCATGCCTCGCACAGCACCGACCGCTGGTGCATCAGCGACGTGCGTTTTCGCAAGCCGCTGCCGACCGAGCGCTGGACCTGGGTCGACGCACCCTTCAACGAGGGGCGCGGCGTCTGGCAGCACCTGATGGCCGACGGCGTCTGGCGCATCGACTACCAGATGCCCGAGGACTGCGACACCGCCTACATCAGCCGGCCCGAGGTGGCCGGCGCGCGGCTGCGCGAGCAGTTGGGGCCGGGCGTGGAGTTCGAGTTCGTCTGGATCGGCCCCTACGGCTACCGCGACCACCTGCTCGAGCGCTTCCGCCATGGCCGCGTGTTCTTCATCGGCGATGCCGCGCACGTGGTGAGCCCCTTCGGCGCGCGCGGCGGCAACAGCGGCATCCAGGACGCGGCCAACCTCGGCTGGAAGCTCGCGCTGGTGGCGCGGGGCCAGGCCGGCGACGCGCTGCTCGACAGCTACGACGCCGAGCGCCAGCCGGCCGCGCGCGAGAACCTGCAGGTCACGAGCCGCTCGGCGCGCTTCCTCGCGCCGCGCTCGCCGGCCGAGCACACGCTGCGCCGCGCCGTGGTCGCGCTGGCCGCGCGCTTTCCGTTCGCGCGCGCCCTGGTGAACACCGGGCGCATGTCGGTCGCCAACGACTACCCGGCCGCGCCGCAACTGCCCGCGGGCGGCCGCACGGTGCAGAACCTGCCGCTGCGCCGGGCCGACGGCCGCGACACCACGCTGATGCAGCTGCTGGCCGAGGACACGCGCTGCATCGGCCTGTGGTTCGCGCCCACGGCGGATGCGGCGCGGGCCGCGCTCGATGCGACGGCGGGACTGCCGCTGCGCCTGCTCGCGGTCGGCGGCACCGGCCACGGCCTGCCCGCGCTGCAGCCCGACGACCGGCTCGCGGCCCACGTCGGCGCGGGCGAGCCCGGCAGCTTCGTGCTGGTGCGCCCCGATGCCTACCGCGCGCGCGTGCTCGCGCAGGCCACGCCCGAGGCCATCGCCGACGCCGTCCGCACCGCCCTTGCCCTCGATCCCGCGCCATGAACACCGAACTCCGCATCCCCGATCCCGACGGCTTCTATGCCGCGCTGCTGGCCGCGCACGAAGGACGCAGCGAGGCGCAGAGCGCCGATCTCAACGCCCGCCTCGTGCTGCTGCTGGCCAACCAGTGCGCCGACCAGGCGGTGCTGCTGGACTGCATCCGCGCGGCCGCCGAAGAAGAACATTCCACGAGCCCCCACCCCGCATGACCGCCAACGTCTCCTTCGCCTCCGCCTCCGACACCCGCGAGCAAAAGCCGCAGCTGCGCGAGCTCGCGCCCGGCGCCTTCGGCTACATCAGCGACTTCGATCCCAACTGCGGCTTCGTGGTCGGCGACGAGCAGGTGGTGCTGATCGACACCCGCCCCACGCCGCGCATGGCGCGCGACTTCCTCGCGGCCATCCGCACGGTGACCGACAAGCCGATCCGGACCATCGTGCTGACCCACTACCACGCGGTGCGCGTGATGGGCGCGAGCGCCTTCGACGAGGTCGAGCAGATCGTCGCGAGCGCGGGCACGCTCGACTGGATCCGCACGCGCGGCCAGGCCGACTTCGATTCGGAAGTGGGCCGCTTCCCGCGCTTGTTCGCGGGCCTCGAGGAGATCCCGGGCCTGACCTGGCCCACCCTGAGCTTCCAGAACGAGATGAGCCTGTGGCTCGGCCCGCGCCCGGGCACCGGCCGCGAGCTGCGGCTGATGGCGCTGGGCCGCGGCCATTCGAGCGGCGACACCGTCGCCTGGCTGCCCGATTGCGGCCTGCTGTTCTCGGGCGACGTGGTCGAGAACCACTGCGGCGTGTACGCGGGCGACGCCTACATCGGCGACTGGGCCGGCACGCTCGACGCGGTGCGCGCGCTGCGCCCGCGCGTGCTGGTGCCGGGCCGCGGCGCGGTGCTGCAGGACGAGGCCGCCTGCGCCGAGGCGATCGACCTGACCAAGGCCTTCCTCTCGACCCTGCTCGACAGCGTGCGCGCCGGCATCGCCGCGGGCGAGGCGCTCAAGGGCTGCTTCGCGCGCGCCGAGGCCGCGATGAAGCCGCGCTTCGGCCAGTGGCCGGTGTTCCAGCACGTGCTGCCCTTCGACGTCTCGCGCGCCTACGACGAGTTGCGCGGCATCGAGCACCCGGTGGTGTGGACCGCCGAGCGCGACCGCGAACTCTGGCAGACGCTGCACGCGTAGGCCGCCACGATTTCCCCTGAAGAAAAAACCACCCCGGAGACAAACCGATGAAGCGCTTCCTGCCCCTGATCGCCCCCGTGCTCGCCGCCTTCGCGCTGGCCGGCGCCAGCCTCGCGTCGGCCCAGAGCGGCCCCTATCCGAACCAGCCGATCAAGTGGCTGGTGCCCTATGCCGCGGGCGGCGGCACCGACAACATCGCGCGCCAGCTCGCCGATGCGATGCAGCCCTCGCTGGGCCAGCCGGTGGTGATCGACAACCGCCCCGGTGCCTCGACCAACATCGCGGTCGGCCTGCTGATGCAGTCGAAGCCCGACGGCTACACGATCATGCAGGCCGAGAACGCGGCGCTGCTGTTCAACGAGCACATGTTCGCCAAGCTGCCCTACAAGCCCGCGAGCGACTTCACCTACATCGGCGCCATCGGCCGCATTCCGCTGGCGCTGGTGGTGCGGCCCGACTTCCAGGGTAAGACCCTCAAGGACTTCGTCGCCTACGTGAAGGCCAACGGCGACAAGACCAACTACGCCTCGCCGGGCATCGGCACGCCGCACCACATGGCGATGGAGCTGTTCAAGCAGAAGGCCGGCCTGTCGATCACGCACGTGGCCTACAAGGGCGGCGCGCCGGCGCTGCAGGACATCATGGGCGGCCAGGTGCCGATGATGATGCTCGACCTCACGGCCGCGCTGCCCTATCTCAAGACCGGCAAGCTGCGCGCGCTGGCGATCGCGCTGCCGCAGCGCGCCAAGGGCCTGCCCGAGGTGCCGACCTTCGCCGAGCTCGGCTATCCGGAAGTCAACGCCTTCGCCTTCCACGGCCTGATCGGCCCGGCCGGCATGCCGCCCGAGGTGGTGAACCGGCTCAACGCCGAGCTGCACAAGGCGCTGCAGACGCCGCGCATCCAGCAGGTGTTCAGCGAATTCGGCTTCGAGGCGCTGCCCGGCACGCCGAAGGAGTTCCAGGAAATGGCGCGTTCGCAGAGCGCTTACTGGGGCCAGGTGATCAAGACTTCGGGCGTGCAGCTCGACTGAACACGCTCTTCATCCGACTGCTTTTTCTCTCATTCATGTCCAACGAACCCTCTCCTGCTTCGACCGCGCGCGAGCGCGTCGGCTTCATCGGCCTCGGCGTCATGGGCGCGCCCATGGCCGGCCACCTGGCGCGCGCCGGCCACGCGGTCTCGGTCTACGACCTCGCGCCCGGCGCGGCGCAGCGGCTCGCCGAGTCGCAGCCCGGCATCACGGCACGCGCCAGCCTGCGCGAGGTGGCGGCGCACAGCGACGTCATCGTGACCATGCTGCCCAACGGCCGCGTGGTGCGCGAGGTGGTGTTCGCCGACGACGGCCTGCTCGCGGGCTGGGCGCGCGGCGGCCTGCTGCTCGACACCTCCTCGGCCGAACCGTGGATCACGCGCGAGACCGCCGCGCGGCTGGCCGAGCACGGCATCGCGATGGTCGACGCACCGGTCTCGGGCGCGGCCTGGGGCGCGCAGGCGGCCGAGCTGGTGTTCATGGTCGGCGGCGCACAAGCCGACGTGGCGCGCGCGCGGCCGCTGCTCGACGCGATGGGCCGCGCGGTGTTCCACCTGGGCGCGCTCGGCGCCGGCCACACCATGAAGTGCCTCAACAACCTGATCACCGCCGTCACGCTCACGGCCACGGCCGAGGGGCTGGCGATCGGCACCCGCGCCGGGCTCGATCCGGCCGTGATGACCGACGTGCTCAACGAGGCCACCGGCGGCTCGTGGATCACGCGCACGCACATCCACCAGCGCGTGATCAGCCGCAGCTTCGACGATCCGTTCAAGCTCGAGCTGATGCTCAAGGACATGGGCATCGCGGTCGACCTGGCGCGCGAACTCGGCATGCCGGCGCCGATCAGCGAGGAGGGCCGCCGGCTGTGGCAGCAGGCCGATGCCGCGCGCGGACCCGGCGTGAGCGTGAGCGAGCTGGTGCGCTGGGTCGAGACCGAGGCCGGCACCGAGATCCGCTCGGCTACCAGCCCCAGATGAGGTGCAGCGGCAGGTACACCGCCATGCCGGCCAGCATGGTGCCGAGCACGCCGCGGCGCCAGTAGTAGTAGGCCGCGCCGACCACGGTGGCGTAGATGCGCGCGTCGTGCAGCGAGGTGATCAGGTGGCCCTGCGTCATCACGATCTCGGGCGCGATCACGCCGGCCAGCGCAGCGGCCGGCGCATAGTGCAGCGCGCGGTGCGCCCACTCGGGCAGGCCCCAGGGCCGGTCGAGGATGAAGAAGAAGCAGCGCGTGAGCACGGTGACGCCGGCCAGGCCGACGATCACGGCGAGCGTCCAGAGGTCGGTCTCGCCCTTCACTTGTCGTCCTCCGCGGCGGGGTCGAGGCCGAACTGCTTCTCGAGCCAGAAGCACAGCAGCACCGCCACGCCGATGGCGGCCACGATGTTGAGCTTGAGCGGCAGCGCATAGGCCGCCACCGCCGTGGCGCCCGCGATCAGCGCCGCGAGGATGCGCAGCCGCGTCGTGGCCATCGAGCAGACGATCGCCACCAGGCTCAGCACGCCCGCGAAGCCCAGGCCCCAGCTCTGCGGGATCAGGTTGGCCAGCGCGATGCCCAGCAGGCTCATGCCCATCCAGGCGCACCAGGTCACGGCGTAGTTGCCCGTGAGGTAGGCCTCCTGCGCGAGCCGTTCCTCGTCGGTGACCGGTGGCGCCGGGTACTGCTTCGTGAACAGCGCATAGCTCATGTCGGCCGTGAGGTAGCCGTGCAGCATGCGGCGCCAGCGCGACATGTGCATCAGGTAGGGCCGCAGGTGCAGGCTGAAGACCACGAAGCGCAGGTTGACGCAGAAGCCGGTCGCCAGGATCACCCAGGCCGGCGCGCCCGCGAACAGCAGCGGAATGGCCGCGAGCTGCGAGCTGCCCGCGTAGACCAGCAGCGTCATCGCCACGGCCTCGAGCACGCTCATGTTCGACTTGACCATGGCCACGCCGGTCATCAGGCCCCAGGCGCCGATGCCCAGCGCCACGGGGGTCATGTCGCGCACGCCCACGCGGAACTGCGGGCGGCGCCGGATGGCGGCCGACAGGAACATCAGGCGCTCACCCGAACACCTGGCCGGTCTTCAGGTCGAAGCCACGCAGGAAGTCGGCGACGCCCAGGCGCTTGCCGCCCGGTCGCTGGAGCTCGGTGACGGTCACGACCGCATCGGCGGCCGCCACCGCGATGCCGTCGCCGGTCACCGCGAGGATGGTGCCGGGCGCGTCCGAAACCGTGCCGGCCACGGCATGCGCGGCCCAGAGCTTGATGGTCTCGTTCTCGAGCGGGCTGTTGGCGCCCGGGAAGGGATCGAAGGCGCGGATGCGGCGCACGATCTCGGCGGCGGGCCGCCGCCAGTCGATCAGCGCTTCCTGCTTCTCGACCTTGTTGGCGTAGGTCACGCCCTCGGCCGGCTGCGGCGTGCGCACCAGCCGGCCTTCGGCGGCGCCGGCCAGCGCCTCGACGATCATGCGGCCGCCGAGCGCGGCCAGCCGGTCGTGCAGGCGGGCGGTGTTGTCCTCGCCGATCTCGAGCGCCTCGACCGACAGCATGTCGCCGGTGTCGAGGCCGGCATCCATCTGCATGATCGTGATGCCGGTGCGCGCGTCGCCGGCCTCGATGGCGCGGTGGATCGGCGCGGCGCCGCGCCAGCGCGGCAGCAGGCTGGCGTGGATGTTGAGGCAGCCCAGGCGCGGCAGGTCGAGCACCCACTGCGGCAGGATCAGGCCGTAGGCCGCGACCACCATCACGTCGGCGCGCGCCGCCAGCAGGGCCTCGCGCGCGGCGGCGGCCTCGTCGGGGTACTTGCCGTCCAGCCGCAGGCTGCGCGGCTGCGCCACGGGCCAGCCCCTGGCCAGCGCGCATTGCTTGACCGGCGAGGCCTGCAGCTTCATGCCGCGGCCGGCCGGGCGGTCGGGCTGGGTCAGCACCAGCGCCACGTCATGGCCGGCGGCCGCGATGGCCTCCAGCGCGACGCGCGCGAACTCGGGCGTGCCCGCGAAAACGACGCGCAGCGGGCTCACCAGCGCAGCCGATCGAAGTCGAGGTCGTCGCCCGTGTGATAGCGCCGCACCACGCCGGCGGGATCGATGTAGATATGGAGCAGGCGGCGCTCGTTCACCGCCTTGTAGCGCCAGGTCCAGACATTGCCGTCGAAGGAGGTCACGCGGCGGATCTCGTAGGGGCGGCCGTAGAAGGCAATGACATCGTTCTGGCGCCACTTGTCGACCTGGATGTCATGGTCGAAGCGGCGCTCGTCGAGCACCTGGGTCACCGAGACCACCTTGCCGCTGGCGTCGACGTCGATGTCGGTGACCTCGAAGCCGGCCGGCGTGCGCGAGTACTGCAGCCGCTCGCCGCCGCCGTTCAGCGGATAGCGGCCCGTGGGCTCGCCCAGGCGCTGCAGGGTTTCGGCGGCCGAGGTGCCGGGGACGATGCGGGTGGGTTCGCTGGCGCAGCCGGCGAGCGCCAGCAGGACGGCGGCGCAGAGGAGGGGCAGGCGGCTCGAGGCACCGAAGCGCATCGCTCAGGCCCTGCCTTCGCGCAGGTCCTCGCGCTGTTGCTTGAGCAGCTTGCTCTTGATGCGGTTGCGCTTGAGCGGCGACAGGTATTCGACGAAGACCTTGCCCAGCAGGTGGTCGAGTTCGTGCTGGATGCACACGGCCAGCAGGCCCTCGGCCTCGAGGCTGCGCAGCTCGCCGTCGAGGTCGAGCGCCTGCACCTTGACCGAGGTCGAGCGCTCGACGCCGTCGTAGATGCCGGGCACCGAGAGGCAGCCTTCCTCGTTGACGACCTTCTCGTCGCTGGCCCAGGTGATCTCGGGATTGATCAGCACCAGCGGCTGGTCGCGCTCTTCCGACACGTCGATGACCACGACCCGTTCATGCACGTTGACCTGGGTCGCGGCCAGTCCGATGCCGTTGGCGTCGTACATGGTCTCGAGCATGTCGGCCACCAGGGCCTTGATGCGCGCGTCCACGCCCTGCACGGGCTTGGCGACCGTGTGCAGGCGCTTGTCCGGGTAACTCAGAATGATTCGTTTGGCCATGAAATCGGGGGGAAGTTGTGGCTATTTTCGCCAATTCGGCGGCCCCAGGCCGCGCGTTTGCCGGATAAACGTTGCCCTTCCGGGGGCTTGGCGCCAGAATTCGTAGCAAATTGTGAGATTCGTATGCGCCGCGATACGTCGCGCGCTCACCCATCCAGACATGAAAAAGCTCCCAATCCCGGCTCGCCGCCCGAACCTCTCCGCCTCCCTGGCAGCCCTCGCGGTCGTTGCGGCGGGTGGCGTCGGCACCACGGCCTGGGCGCAGAATTATCCGATCACCGCGCAGCAGCGCGCCACGGCCCAGCAGACCGCGCAGGCCGGCGTGCCGCTCAGCGAGCTGGCGCCCAACGCGCCCGACGAATACACGGTCAAGCCCGGCGACACGCTCTGGGCCATCTCGCGCCTGTACCTGCTACGCCCCTGGCGCTGGCCCGAGCTCTGGGGCATGAATCTCAACGAGATCGCGAACCCGCACCGCATCTACCCGGGCCAGGTGCTCTACCTCGACAAGAGCGGCGGCCGCGCCCGCCTCACCACCCGCCGCGGCGTCGGCGGCGAGGGCGGCACCATCAAGCTCACGCCGCGCACGCGCTTCGACTCGCTGGCCGGCATGGCGCTGCCCACGCTCAACCCGAGCCTGATCGAGCCCTTCCTCAGCGAGCCGATCGTGGTCGACGAGAACACGCTGCAGGCCGCGCCGCGCATCGTGGCCGGCAACGACAGCCGCGTGCTGCTGTCGCGCGGCGACCGCGCCTATGCACGCGGCGAGAAGGATTCGCCGCTGCTCGAGGTGCCGGGCCCGATCCAGCATTTCCGCGTGTTCCGCAGCGCCACGCCGCTCAAGGACCCCGGCACCGGCGAGATCCTCGGCTACGAGGCCCAGTACCTGGGCAAGGTCCAGCTGCAGCGCGGCGAGTCGACCACGGTCGAGACCAAGGACGAGAAGGACTACATCACGGTCGTGCCCGCCACCGTCGACGTGATCGCGGCGCGCGAGGAAATCCGCGCCGGCGACCGCCTGCTGCCCGAGCCGCCGCGCCAGCTGCTGAGCTACGCGCCGCGCGCGCCGTCCACGCAGGTCGAGGGCCGCATCGTCTCGGTCTACGGCAACGCGGTGCAGTTCGCGGCGCAGAACCAGGTGGTGGCCATCAACAAGGGCACGCGCGACGGCATCGACAGCGGCCATGTGCTGGCGATCCTCAAGAACGGCGAGACCATCCTCGACCGCACGGGCGACAGGAAGGAAACCATCAAGCTGCCGAACGAACGCATCGGCCTGCTGATGGTGTTCCGTCCCTTCGAGAAGGTCTCGTACGCGCTGGTGCTCGAAATCAACGACACCCCGCGCGCCGGCGACTTCATCGTCAACCCCTGACCCACCCGGTTCCCGCGTGGACCGCGCAGAACTCGCGGGCTGGCTGCGGCTGTCGCTGACGCCGGGCATCGGCGACGGCGCCGCGCGCCGCCTGCTGGCCGCCTTCGGCCTGCCGGCCGATGTCTTCGCCCAGAGCGAGACCGCGCTGCGGCAGGTCGTGAGCGAAGCCCAGGCCGCGGCGCTGCGGCAGATGCCGCCCAACCTGCAGGCGCTGATCGACCAGACCCAGCTATGGCTGCGCCAGCGCGACGACGGCGCCGACACGGTGGTGCGCCGCATCGTCACGCTCGGCGACCCCGGCTATCCGCGCTCGCTGCTCGAGACCGCCGACCCGCCGCTGATGCTGCACGTTCTGGGCGCCGAAGCTTTCGACCTGACCCAGCTCGGCCACAGCCTCGCCGTGGTCGGCAGCCGCAACCCGACGCCGCAGGGCGCCTCGAACGCGCGCGCCTTCGGCCGCGCGCTCGGCGAAGCCGGCCTGCCCGTGATCTCGGGCCTGGCGCTCGGCGTGGACGGCGCCGCGCACCAGGGCGCGCTCGACGCGGCCGATGCCGCGGGCACCGGGCCGCGGCTCGCCACGGTGGCGGTCGTCGGCACCGGGCTCGACCGCGTCTATCCGGCACGGCACCGCGAGCTCGCGCAACGCATCACGCAGCAGGGCCTGATCGTGAGCGAGTTCCTGCTCGGCACGCCGCCGCTCACGCAGAACTTTCCGAAGCGCAACCGGCTGATCGCGGGACTCGCGCGCGGCACGCTGGTGGTCGAGGCGGCACTGGCCTCGGGCTCGCTGATCACGGCGCGGCTCACCTCCGAGCAGGGCAAGGAGGTGTTCGCGATCCCCGGCTCGATCCACTCGCCGCAGTCGCGCGGCTGCCACGCGCTGATCCGCCAGGGCGCGAAGCTGGTCGAGTCGGTGGCCGACATCCTCGAGGAATTGCAGCCGCTCGCGCAGCAGCCATCGCCGGACGCCTTCAGGCCCTGGAGCGGCGGCACGGACCACGGGGATCCGTTGCTCGAGGCCCTGGGCTTCGATCCGGTGAGCCTCGATGCACTGGGCGCGCGCACCGGCTGGAGTGCCGCGGCGCTGCAGGCCCGCATGCTCGAGCTCGAACTCGACGGCCGCGTGGCGCGCCTGCCGGGCGGGCTGTTCCAGCGCATGGGTGCGGCCTGAGCGCACGAACGCGCACCACCCGCCACCGTCGCGCACGGCCTCGCGGGCGGCCATCGGTATTTACGCCGATCCTTGCATTTGCACCACGCGTCGCGTCGTGTCCATGATCGTGGGCTATATTGGGCCCATGTTCGAAGTGCTCGTGTTCGTCTACGAAAACTACTGGCGCAGCGATGCCTGCCCTGAACCCGAACAATTGAGCCGCAAGCTCAGCGCCCACGGCTTCGAGGCCGAGGAGATACGCGATGCCTTGCAATGGCTCGATGGCCTGAGCCTCGCCACGCAAGGCGTGCAGCTCAAGCGCAACGACGAGGAGGGCCGCAGCGTCACGGTCGCGTTGCGCAGCAGCGCCGAGGCCACGCGGCCGCAATCGCCCGATTCGATGCGCGTGTATTCGCAGGCCGAGCAGGACCACCTGGGCGCCGAGTGCCTGGGCTTCATCCAGTTTCTCGAAGGCTCGAACGTGCTGCCCTGCGACATGCGCGAGATCGTGGTCGAGCGAGCGATGGCCGCGCCAGGCGCGCCGGTGGCGCTCGACGAGCTCAAGATCATCGTGCTGATGGTGCACTGGAGCACCGGCATCGAGCCCGATGCGCTGGTGCTCGACGAGCTCTGCGAGAGCCACGAAGGCCGGCTCGCGCACTGAGCCCTGCGGCGCCTCAGTTCAACAGGCGCTCGGGATTCGCGTCGAGCTTCGCGAGCGCCTCGCGCGTGGCGCGCACCGTCAGCGTTTCTTCCTCGGCCGGCGTCAGCAACCCGGCCTGCAGGTAGGACGCGAGCCGCCCGGCCTGGATCAGGAAGCTGCGCCCGTCGGCCGAGGCGAACAGGTGCAACTGCTTGCGGTCGCTGCGCCAGACGAACTGGACCTGGCTCACGCGGTCGTTGTGGTCGAGCATGAACCAGGTGCCCACCTGCAGCTCGTTGGCCCAGGCCAGCATGTCCTCGCTCGCCCGCGCGCCCGCCGTGTCGGCCACGACCTCGATCGCGCTCGCGTCCACGCCGAGCAGCAGCTCGATGTTGGTGGCGTCGAGCGGCAGGTCGGCATCGCCGCCGCTGTCGCTCACGAAGTCCTCGAGGTGCGCGAGCCGCTCGGCCATGGCCTCGATCTTGGCCTGCGGGATGGCCTCGGTCTTGAGCATGAAGGCATCGGACAGCGTGGCGCCGATGGTCTTGATGTAGGCCTCCTGCGGCTCGTCGACGATGCCCAGCAGCGCCATGCCCTGGCGCAGCCGCTGCAGCAGCTGCGGCAGGTCCTGGATCACACGCGCGCGGTCGGTACGGCTGGGCTTGGCGCTCGCGGCCCACACCAGTTCGGAGGCGGCGCGCTTGAGCGTCACGGTCTGCTCGTCCTGGCCGCCGTAGCGCAGCGCGGCGATCGCCAGTACCTCGGCCCAGACCTTGAACAGGAACTCGCGGATCTCGTCGCGCACCGGCATGTCGTTGAGCATCTTGCGCAACTCGATGGTGTACTGGATCGCCATCGTCTCCTTCTGCTCGACCTGCTGCGCCACGCTCATCACGCGCTGCGCGGTGTCGCTCTGCGTGAGGTAGCGGTTGAGGAAGGCGACGAATTCGTCGAACACCAGCTTGAAGACGCGCTGCCCGGTCTCGGGGTACTGCTCGATCACCTGTACCACGCGCTTGATCTCGTTCTCGAGCGCGCTGCCCGAGATCGCGGCCGCGTCGAAGCCCATCACGCACGAGCCCATGCGGTCGATCAGCATGCGCGCGGGATGCTGCAGCGTGCCGAAGAACTCGGGCTCGGCGATGGCCACGCGCAGCACCGGCATCTGCAGCCGCGCGAACCACACGCGCGCCGAGAACGGAATGCGCTCCTCGGCCAGGATGGCCTGGAACATCAGCGCGACGATCTCGACCGTGGCCTTGTCGGCGGTGGTCGGCGCGCGCTTCTTGAGTTCGGTGCTGCGACGGCGCAGGTCGACCGCGCTCTGCTGGATCAGCGTGGCCTGCTCGCCCGGGGCATCCAGGTACTGGGTGGCGGCCGCGCGGTAGGCGGCCTCGGCATCGGCGATGGCGCCCGCGAAGGTGCGCGAGAAGGGCCGCGGCGCGCCGAAGTCGGCGCCGCCGGCAGTGCCGCGGCCGTCGATACCGATCGACGAGGCCGGCTGCGTGCTGTTGCCGGTGTCGCCGCCGATGCGGCCGGTGACGAAGCGCTTGAGGTTCAGCAGCGCGGTCTGGGCGCGCTGGCGAGCCGTGGCGAGCGGCGAGCCGCCGGAGGGCACGCCGCCGCCGCGCTGGAACGTGCCGGGCACGGAGGCCGTCGACGACATCGCGCCGCCCGGCGCCACGGGGCCGCCGGCTTGCCAAACGCCCGCTGCGCCCGGAGCACCCGGGCCGGTCGCACCACCCGTGCGCCGCACGAAGCTCTTGAGGTCGATCTCGGGCATCACGCCGTTGGCGACCAGGTGGGCGTTGGCGTCTTCATAAGCCTTGGCGACCACGTCGACCAGCTGCGCCTGCACCGTCTCCTGCACGCGGGCCCAGAGCTGGCGGCTCAGGCCGGCGGCCAGCCATTGCTCGACCAGCAGCTTGGCCAGGGTCTCGGGCTTGAGCACGTCCTTGCCGTCGAGCTCGCTCGTGCCCTCGAGGTGCTGGATGCGCAGCCGCAGGTCGCTGAGCTCGAAGCTCGCGCGGTCGTGGATCACCTGCGCGAGGCGCGAGGAGAGGATGTTGCTTTCCACCACCTCGTCGCCGATCAGCTCGAGCCGCAGCATCTGCGTGTGCGAGGTCGAGCTGTGGAAGCCGCTGGGGCCGCTCTCGCCGAGCGCCTTGCGCCAGCCGGTCTGCGCGAGCGACACCCATTGCGAGGCATTGCCCTGGAACGCCACGAAGTCGTCGCGGTGCTCCTGCATGGCGCGCGCGCTGCCGACTTCGGAAGCCAGCTGGGTCAGGCGGTCGCGGACGGCGCGGGCCAGCGGAACGATGGCGCCTTCCGTCGCCAGCACGAAACGCTCACGCGTCTCGCGAGCGAGCTGCAGGGACGAGGCTGATCGCGCAATGCTCATTGAGGAAGATCAGGGGGCAGGTACCGGTTTCACCCGACAGACGCGAGCTTGCATCGGGAAGCGCATCCGCACAAGGGTGCGCGCCCGGTCGCGTTGCATGGGCGCCTCGCGGCGAAGGACGGGCCCGACTTTACCTTGCCCAGCGCACGCCGCAGGGGCGCCGCTTCAGACCACCGCGCCGGCGTTCGGATCGTCCGGATCGCCGTCGCGCTTGACCGGGCCCTTGATCAGGTCCTCGCGCTTGATGCCGAGCCACATCGCAATGGCGGCCGCCACGAAGCACGACGAATAGATGCCGAAGCAGATGCCGATGGTGAGCGCCAGCGCGAAGTAGTGCAGCGTCGGGCCGCCGAAGAAGAACATCGACAGCACCACGAGCTGCGTGGAGCCGTGGGTGATGATGGTCCGGCTGATGGTCGAGGTGATCGCGTTGTCGATGATCTCGGTGGTCGTCATCTTCCGGTAGCGCCGGAAGTTCTCGCGGATCCGGTCGAAGATCACGACCGATTCGTTCACCGAGTAGCCCAGCACCGCCAGCACCGCCGCCAGCACGGCGAGCGAGAACTCCCACTGGAAGAAGGCGAAGAAGCCCAGGATGATCACCACGTCGTGCAGGTTGGCCAGCACGGTGGCGAGCGCGAACTTCCATTCGAAGCGGAACGCCAGGTAGATCATGATCCCGACCACCACCATGCCCAGCGCCTTCAGGCCGTTGGTGGTGAGCTCCTCGCCCACCTGCGGGCCG
This sequence comes from Variovorax endophyticus, assembly GCF_025376855.1. NCBI lineage: Bacteria > Pseudomonadati > Pseudomonadota > Betaproteobacteria > Burkholderiales > Comamonadaceae > Variovorax > Variovorax endophyticus. The sequence goes on along the minus strand of NZ_JAHUTH010000020.1, from coordinate 7,434 downwards.
ACGAACTCGATGCCGCGCTGCGTGGCGGAAGGGTCGATCGCCTTGAGCGCGGCCATCACCGGCACGCTCTGCTGCTCGGCGCTCATGCCCTGGCGCGCCGGCAGGCGGATCTGCACGTCGCGCGAGCTGCCGTAGTTCTGCACCAGCACTTCCTGGTAGCCGAGCTTGCTCACGGCGTCGCGGATCTTGCCGACGTCGGCGGGCTGCGAATAGGCCACCTCCATCACGGTGCCGCCGGTGAACTCGACCGACAGGTGCAGGCCGCGGTGCATCAGGAAGAACACCGCCAGCGCGAAGGTCGCGAAGGAGATGATGTTCAGCACCAGGGCATGGCGCATGAACGGAATGGTGCGGTGGATGCGGAAGAACTCCATGGCCTTCTTTCCTTACTTGGCTTGGGCCACGGACGTGCCGTCGGCGGTATCGGTCTTGGGGCGCCAGACGGTGCCGATCGACACGCTCTTGAGCTTCTTCTTGCCGCCGTACCAGAAGTTCACGATGCCGCGCGAGAAGAACACGGCCGAGAACATCGAGGTCACGATGCCCAGGCAGTGCACCACCGCGAAGCCGCGCACCGGACCCGAGCCGAAGGCCAGCAGCGCGATGCCCGCGATCAGCGTGGTCACGTTGGAGTCGAGGATGGTGCCCCAGGCGCGGTCGTAGCCGGCGTGGATGGCCGCCTGCGGCGAGGCGCCGTTGCGCAGCTCCTCGCGCACGCGTTCGTTGATCAGCACGTTGGAGTCGATCGCCACGCCGATCGCGAGCGCCATGGCCGCGATGCCGGGCAGCGTGAGCGTGGCCTGGATCATCGACAGCAGCGCGACCAGCAGCAGCAGGTTGACCGCCAGCGCGATCGACGAGAACAGGCCGAACAGCGCGTAGTACACGCACATGAAGACCATGATCGCCAGGAAGCCGTACATCACGGACTTGATGCCCTTGTCGATGTTGTCGGCGCCCAGCGTCGGGCCGATGGTGCGTTCCTGGATGATTTCCATCGGCGCGGCCAGCGAGCCGGCGCGCAGCAGCAGCGCGAGGTCGTTGGCCTCGCTCACGCTCATCGAGCCCGAGACCTGGAAGCGGTTGCCCAGCTCGCCGTTGATCGAGGGAGCCGTGAGCACTTCGCCCTTGCCCTTCTCGAAGATCATCATCGCCATGCGCTTCTTGTAGTTCTCGCGGCTGACGTCGCGCATGATGTTGCCGCCCTTGGCATCCATCGTCAGGTCGACCTTGGGCTGGTTGCTCTGCTGGTCGAAGCCGGGCTGCGCGTCGGTGAGGTTCTCGCCGGTGACCAGCACCTGCTTCTTGACGATCACCGGGCGGCCCGCGCGGTCGAAGAACTTCTCCGAACCGAAGGGCACCGGCCCGCCGCTGAGCTCGGCCGCGCGGCCTTCGGACGATTCGTCGACCAGGCGCATCTCGAGGGTGGCGGTGCGGCCGAGGATTTCCTTGGCCTTGGCCGTGTCCTGCACGCCCGGCAGCTGCACCACGATGCGGTCGATGCCCTGCTGCTGGATCACGGGTTCGGCCACGCCGAGTTCGTTGATCCGGTTGTGCAGCGTGGTGATGTTCTGCTTGAGCGCGGCGTCCTGCAGACGGCGCGCGGCCTCGGGCTTGATGGTGGCGACGAGGCGCCAGTTGCTGCCGTCCGGACCGTCGGTGGTCGTGAGGTCGGGGAACTGGTCCTGGATCAGCTGCTTGGCCTTTTCCAGCGCCGCGGCGTCGCGGAAGGTCACCTCGACGGCCTGGCCGTTGCGGCTCACCTGGGTGCCGCGGATGTCCTTCGAGCGGAAGTTGGTGCGCAGGTCGCTCGCGAAGGACTCGGCCTTCTTGTCGATGGCGCCCTTCATGTCGACCTGCAGCAGGAAGTCGACGCCGCCGCGCAGGTCGAGCCCCAGGTACATCGGGAAGGCATGCAGCGCGGTGAGCCACTTGGGCGAGCGCGACACCAGGTTCAGCGCCACCGTGTAGGGCGGGTCGGCGGCATCGGGCACCAGCGCGTGCTGGATCAGGTCGCGCGCCTTGAGCTGCTCGTCGGGGCTGGCGAAGCGCGCGCGCAGCGAAACGCCGTCGAGCGTGATCAGATCGGGCACGAGGTTGCCCGCCTTCAGGGCCTCCTCGACGCGGGTCTGGGTGGCGGCGTCGACCTTGACGGTCGACTTGGCCGACGAGACCTGCACCGCAGGCGCCTCGCCGAAGAAATTGGGCAGGGCATAGATCAGCCCCACGAGCAGCACGATCACGATGATCGCGTACTTCCAGACCGGGTAACGGTTCATGAGATCGCGCTTTTCAGAGACGGCAGGAACGGGACACGGCGTGACTTGAGGTCCGGGGCAACGAAGCGCAAGACCGGGCCACGCTTTTCTTTCTTATTTGACGGCGCCCTTGGGCAGCACCTGCACCACCGAGCTGCGCTGCACCTTGATCTCGACGCCGTTGGCGATCTCGAGGCCCAGGTACTGGTCGCCGACCGAGGTGATCTTGCCGAGCACGCCGCCGGCGGTGGCGACTTCGTCGCCCTTGACCAGCGCCTCGATCATGGCGCGGGCTTCCTTCTGGCGCTTCATCTGCGGGCGAATCATGACGAAATACAGCACCACGAACATGAGCACCAGGGGGAGCATGCTGCCCAGTGAGGACATCATGTCGCCGCCTCCGGCAGCGGGAGCGGCGGTCTGGGCGAAAGCAGTAGAAATGAACAAGGAAGTCTCCAACAGAGGGAAGAGGTAAGGGCGCCGGCGCGAGCCGCGCTCGGGGTCTGGCGACACCAGGGCCTTCAACGGGCCAGGGGTCCACGGGCACGGGCCGCAAATCGAAGCTCGGCGGACGGGGGCCGCGCACAGCACCGGGCATTGTATTCGTGGCGAAGCGCCGCCCCGCGCGCTTATCCGGCGCGAGGCGGTGGGCATTCGAAGTGAGGGAGGCGCTCCTGGATTGCTATGTTTTGGATAGCATCGATCCTAAGCGGTGCCTGTGACAGCACCGTTTCGGCGCCTGACCCGCTGGCGCGGGCCCGCGCCGGCGGGCGCGCGCTCAGGCTGCGGCGCGCTCGGCCCGGGGCTGGCGCCACCTGGCCAGCAGCTCGTTCCAGCGGATGCGCGCGGCCTCGAGGTTGCGCTCCTTCACGTGGCCGTAGCCGCGGATCTGCTCGGGCAGCGTGGCGATCTCGAGCGCCAGCGCATGGTTGTCGGCGCGCAGCGCGCCGATCACCTCGTCGATGCTCGCGCGGTACTCGCCGATCAGCGCACGCTCGGTCTTGCGCTCCTCGGTGCGGCCGAACACGTCGAAGGCGGTGCCGCGCAGGCCCTTGAGCTTCGCCAGCAGCCTGAAGCCCGTCAGCATCGAGGGGCCGAACTTCTGCTTCACGAGCTGGCCCTTGGCGTTCTTCTTCGCGATCAGCGGCGGCGCGAGGTGGTAGTTGAGCTTGAAGTCGCCCTCGAACATGCCCTCGATGCGCTCGAGGAAGGCGCGGTCGGTGTGCAGCCGCGCGACCTCGTACTCGTCCTTGTAGGCCATGAGCTTGAACAGGTAGCGCGCGACCGCCTCGGTCAGCGAGCTCTTGCCGGTCAGGCTGGTCTCGGCCTGCTGCACCTTGGCGACGAAGCGGCGGTACTCGTCGGCATAGGCCGCGTTCTGGTAGCCGGTCAGGAACTCGACGCGGCGCGCCACCAGGCTGTCGACGCTCTCGCGCTTCTTGAACTCGATCACCTGGCCGGGACGCACGCGCTTTTGCAGCTCGTCGGGCCGCACGGCGGCCTGGCGGCCCCATTCGAAGGCGGCCTTGTTGTTGTCGATCGCCACGGCGTTGAGCTCGATCGCGCGCATCAGCGACTCGTGCGCCAGCGGGATCCAGCCCTTCTGCCAGGCGTAGCCCAGGATCATCGGGTTGACGTAGATGGTGTCGCCCATCAGCGCGGTCGCGGCCGCGTCGGCATCGAAGGCGCCAACGCCTTCGGCACCCACGGCGCGCGCAATCTCGGCGGCACAGGCGTCCTCGGGGTTCTGCCAGTTGGCATTGCGCACGAAGGCCGCGGTGGGCGTGCTGTGCGTGTTGAGCGCCACGTGGGTGCGGCCCTCGCGCATGCGCGCCATGGTCTCGCCGTTCACCGACACCAGCGGGTCGCAGGCCAGGATCAGGTCGGCCGCCGCGGTGCCCACGCGGGTGGTGCGGATGTCGCCCTGGGTGTCGCCGATCAGCACGTGGCTCCAGGTGGCACCGCCCTTCTGCGCCAGGCCGGCCGCGTCCTGCGTGACGATGCCCTTGGCCTCGATGTGCGCGGCCATGCCCAGCAGCTGGCCGATGGTGATCACGCCGGTGCCGCCGACACCGGCCACCACCACGCCCCAGACCTTGCCGCCGTCCAGCGACGGGATCGCGGGCTCGGGCAGCAGACCGAACTCGGCCGGCGTGGCCGCCTTGTTCTTCGCCTTCTTCTTGAGCTGGCCGCCCTCCACGCTGACGAAGCTCGGGCAGAAGCCCTTCAGGCAGCTCATGTCCTTGTTGCAGGTGCTCTGGTTGATCGCGCGCTTGCGGCCGAACTCGGTCTCCAGCGGCTCCACGCTCAGGCAGTTGCTCTGCACGCCGCAGTCGCCGCAGCCTTCGCAGACCAGCTCGTTGATGACCACGCGCTTGGCCGGGTCGACGGCCGTGCCCCGCTTGCGGCGGCGGCGCTTCTCGGTGGCGCAGGTCTGGTCGTAGATGATGGCCGTGGTGCCGGGCATCGCGCGGAACTCGCGCTGGATCTCGTCGAGCAGGTCGCGGTGCTTGACCTGCACGTGGTCGCCCGGGATGCTGACGCCCTCGTACTTCTCGGGCTCGTCGGTCACGATCACGACCTTCTTCGCGCCCTCGGCGTGCAGGCTCTCGGCGATCTGCAGCACCGAGTGGCCCTCGGGGCGCTCGCCCACGGTCTGGCCGCCGGTCATCGCGACGGCGTCGTTGTAGAGGATCTTGTAGGTGATGTTCACGCCGGCCGCGATGCTCTGGCGGATCGCCAGCAGGCCGCTGTGGAAGTAGGTGCCGTCGCCGAGGTTGGCGAAGATGTGCTGGTCGGTCGTGAACGGCTGCTGGCCCACCCACGGCACGCCCTCGCCGCCCATCTGCGTGAAGCCGATGGTGGAGCGGTCCATCCAGGTCGCCATGAAGTGGCAGCCGATGCCGCCCATGGCGCGCGAGCCCTCGGGCACCACGGTGCTGGTGTTGTGCGGGCAGCCCGAGCAGAACCAGGGCTGGCGCGCGTCCTTCACGCCCTCGGCCTGGATCACCTGCATCGAGCGCTCCTTGGCCTCGAGGATCGCGAGCTGCGCGTCGATGCGCGCCGCCATGTCGGAGCCGGCGGGCAGCAGGCCCGTCTTCTTGAGGCGCCCGGCGATGGCCTTGGCGATCAGCGCCGGGTTCAGGTCGGCATTGGCGCGCAGCAGCGTGTGGGCGGTCGGGTTGGGCATCGACCATTCGCCGCCCGAGTAGCCCTCGGCCGCGTGCACCTCGCCCTCGTCGAACTTGCCGACCACGTTGGGCCGCACGTCGGAGCGCCAGTTGTAGAGCTCTTCCTTGAGCTGGTATTCGATGACCTGGCGCTTCTCCTCGACCACCAGGATCTCCTGCAGGCCGGTCGCGAACTCGCGCGTGAGCTGCGCCTCGAGCGGCCACACCACGCCCACCTTGTGCAGCCGGATGCCGAGCTGGCGGCAGGCCGCGTCGTCCAGGCCCAGGTCGATCAGGGCCTGGCGGGTGTCGTTGTAGGCCTTGCCGCTGGCCATGATGCCGAAGCGGTCGTTCGGACCCTCGATCACGTTGTGGTTGAGGCGGTTGGCGCGGATGTAGGCCAGCGCGGCATACCACTTGTAGTGCATGAGCCGGGCTTCCTGCTCCAGCGCATGGTCGGGCCAGCGGATGTGCAGGCCGCCGGGCGGCATCTCGAAGTCGGTCGGGATCACGATGTCGACGCGCTCGGGGTCGATCATGGCCGTGGCGCTCGACTCGACGATCTCCTGGATCGTCTTCATGCCCGACCACACGCCCGAGAAGCGGCTCAGCGCGAAGGCGTGGATGCCGAGGTCGAGGATTTCCTGCACGTTGGCCGGGAAGAACACCGGCGTGCCGCAGGCCTTGAAGATGTGGTCGCTCTGGTGCGCTGCCGTGCTGCTCTTGGAGATGTGGTCATCGCCGGCCACTGCGATCACGCCGCCCCAGGCGGTGGTGCCCGCCATGTTGGCGTGCTTGAAGACGTCGGAGCAGCGGTCCACGCCCGGGCCCTTGCCGTACCAGATGCCGAAGACGCCGTCGAACTTGTTGGTGCCCTGCGGCGAGAAGCCCAGCTGCTGGGTGCCCCACAGCGCGGTGGCCGCGAGTTCCTCGTTCACGCCGGGCTGGAAGACGATGTTCTGTTCCTTGAGGAACTTGCTGGCCTTCCACAGCGCCTGGTCGTAGCCGCCGAGCGGCGAGCCGCGGTAGCCGCTGATGAAGCCGGCCGTGTTCTTGCCGACCTGCTTGTCGCGCAGGCGCTGCAGCATCGGCAGCTTGACCAGGGCCTGGACCCCGCTCATGAATGCGCGCCCGTAGTCGAGGCTGTATTTGTCGTCGAGCGTGACGGTTTCTAGCGCGCGGCGGATGTGCTCGGGCAGCGGGGCATTCATGTCTGTCGTCTCCGTGGTGGCAGGGCCTTGTGGGCCTGGCTGATAGGTGCGGGTCTGTGCCCGGTCGGGCGCGAGCCCATGATCACGCAAAGTGTATGCCGGGGTCCGCGACAGGTGTTTGCTTTCCATGCCCCCAAAAAGCCACTTCCAGAAAGAAGATTGCTTAATATCGATGCTTATGGAAAGCATTGACAAGTTCGACCTTGCCATCCTGCAAGAACTGCAGACCGACGGCCGCCTCACCAACGCCGAGCTTGCGCAGCGCGTGGGCCTGTCGGCAGCGCCCTGCTGGCGCCGCGTGCGCGCGCTGGAAGAGGCCGGCTTCATCAAGGGCTACCGCGCCGAGATCGACCGGCACAAGATCGGGCTGGGCGTGCTCGCTTTCGTGCGCGTCGACACCGAGCGCGTCACCAACGAAGCGACCCGCAAGCTCGAGGACGCCATCCGCAAGATGCCCGAGGTCGTGGCCTGCCACTACATCAGCGGCACCGGCACCTTCGAGCTGCAGGTGGTGGCGCGCGACCTCGACGGTTTCTCCGCCTTCGCGCGGCAGCACCTGATGAACCTGCCGAACGTGAAGGACCTGCACACCAGCTTCTCGCTCGGCGAGGTGAAGGCGAGCAGCGCGCTGCCGCTGGGGCACCTGGCGAAGTAGCGGCGGCCATGACTTTTCTCCGCCCCGCGGCGCTTTTGTGAGCGCTCGCTTGCGGGGATGACCATTGTTTGCAGTGCCAACGCGATGGCGCTTGCACACTGCGCGACCTCGTTCCCTGGGAGGTCACGCCGATGTCGAAC